>NZ_DATLXO010000120.1:0-70563 GCF_035575815.1 Iamia sp. | reverse complement strand
CGCCCGGCGCCTCGGGCCCGTCGGCCGGCCCCGGGCCCGAGGGCTGGCGGCTGTGGCTGGCCGGCGCCCGGCCCCGAACCCTGCCCGCCGCGGTCGTGCCGGTGGCCGTCGGCACCGCGTGTGCCGTGGGTCGGGTGCCCGACGGTCTCATCTGGTGGCGGGCGGTCGCCGCCCTGCTGGTGGCGGTGGCGCTGCAGGTCGCGACCAACTTCGCCAACGACTACTCCGACGGCATCCGGGGCACCGATGCGGATGATCAGCGGGTGGGGCCGGTGCGACTCGTCGGGCAGGGTCTGGCCCGACCCGGCGCGGTCAAGCGGGCCGCCCTCGCGGGCTTCGCGGTGGCCGGCGGGGTCGGGGCCGCGCTGGCGCTGGCCGTCGGGCCCGAGCTGTTCGTGGTGGGCGCCCTCGCCATCGCCGCCGGCTGGTTCTACACCGGCGGCCCCCGCCCCTACGGCTACGCCGGGTTCGGTGAGGTCTTCGTCTTCACCTTCTTCGGGGTGGTGGCCACCGCCGGCTCGGCCTACGTGCAGACCGGGTCGCTGAACGGTCTGGCCCTGGGCGCCTCGGTGCCGGTGGGCCTCCTCGCCACCGCGCTGCTCGTCACCAACAACCTGCGTGACATCCCGGGCGACACCGTGGCCCGGAAGCGGACCCTCGCCGTGCGCCTCGGCGACCGGCGGACCCGCGCCCTCTACGTCGCCCTGGTGGTCGGCGCGTTCGTGGCGGTCCCGCTGGTGACCGGCCTGGGCGGGCGGCCGGCCGGGGCGGTGGCCCTCGTGGCCATCCTGCTCGCCCAGCGCCCGGTCGTCGCCGTGCTGAGCGGGGCCCGTGGGACCGGGCTCGTCCCCGTCCTCGTGGGGACGGGCCGGGTGCAGCTGGCCTTCGGCGCGCTCCTCACCGCCGGTCTCGCCCTCGGCGGCTGAGAGGCCGCGCCCGTCGGTGACGGTCCGAGGTGGTCCCCCCGCCGTCGAAGGACATCTTCCATCATCCTTCTGGTGCAGATGTCGGTTATTCTGCGGCCTCCGACCGGTTCTTCGCATGTCGCCCGCACCGAGTCGCATGAACCCTCCTGCACGGTGGAACCGTCACCCTGGTAGGGGGCGGGTCGACAGGGAGTCCACTCATGCCCACGCTCCAGGCTCAAGCTCGCGCCATGGGCGATCCCACCCGCCACGAGATCTTCCAGTACCTCGCCGATGCCGACGCTCCGGTCGATGTCGCCGAGCTCACGGCTCACTTCGGACTCAACCACAACGCGATTCGCCAGCACCTGGCCAAGCTCGTGGATGCCGGCTTGGTGGTGGAGTCGGCGGCGCCCCCCATCGGGCGGGGACGTCCTCGCCTTCGCTACGCGGTGCATCCCTCGGCCGACAGCCGTTGGGGTGTCACCGGTCCGTACGAGCGGTTGGCCATGCTGCTCACGGAGGTGATCCGCAGCGGCGATGCCCCGGTGGAGGTGGGACGTCGCGCCGGGCTCCACCAGCGCCTCGGTGACCGGCCGGCGAGTGAGCCGGTCACCCCCTTCGTCGGACAGATGGCCCGCCTGGGCTTCGCGCCCTCCGTGCGCCGGGACGGTGACGCCCTCGACGTCACGCTCGAGGCGTGCCCGTTCACCTCTGCGGTGCTCACCGACCCGGACACGGTGTGCATGCTCCACCTCGGCTTGGCCCAGGGGATGGCCGAGGCCGTCGGCGGGATCGTGGTCGACGAGCTGGTGCCGCACGATCCCCGTCGGGCTCACTGTCGCCTCCGTTGCCGGATGACCCGACCGTCGGACGACTAGGGCGTCGACCGCGACAGCGTCACGGCGCGGCCGCGGACGAGGCGGAGGCGGAAGTCGGGGCGGCCATCGGGGCGGCCATAGGGGCGGGCCAGGTGAAGCCGAAGAGCCGCCTGGCCATCCCGGCCATGAGCACCGCTGCGTGGTCCTTGGCCCGCTCGGCGTAGGGGCCGACCCAGCCGTCGTCGACGCAGCTGACCCACAGCGAGAACCAGCGGTCACAGTGCTCGGGCTCGATCGGCTGAAGGCCGTGGAGGTGGCGGTGCGCCTTCGTGACCGCGCCAGCATAGCCCTTGGTCCCGAACAGGATCCAACACCAGTAGTCGATCAGCTTGAGGATGTGCTCTCCCCAATCGACCTCGGCGACCTCGCCGAAGACCGGCTCGAGCAGGTCGTCGAACATGATCTCGCGGTAGAACGCGATCACCAGGCGGTCGACCTGCGTGCGGGTCGACAGGTCCTGCTCCGTGGCCACGGCACCGTCCCCCGGCTTCGGCACCACCTGTCCACTCGTCCCGTCGGTCGCCTTCGACATGAGGTGCGGCTCCCGCGGCAGCGCGTCGACCGGATCGACCCCGTCGTCGGGATCCTCGTCTCGGTGGTCCTCCACGATCCCGGCCCAACACGGCGGGTCGCCGCCCATCCCGGCCGCATCGAGCTCCTCGCCATCCGCGCGCTCCCATGACCCGGTCACGGCGCCGACCTCGACGCCGTGTCGATGCCCGGACGTTGCCAGGGCCGGTGCCTGGCGATCACGCATCGACCGGCGTCCCCACGAGCTGGTTGCTGTGGACCCGGGCCACGTTCCGGGCCAGCGCCAACGCGCGATCGGAGTTGGGCCCGACCCAGCCCAGCTCCACAGTGTCGTGGAAGAGCTCCAGCCAACGCTCGAAGTGCTCCAGGGTGAACGGCGACCGTTCGTTGACCAGCGCATGGGCGCGAAACGGGTTACCCGTGTAGCCCTCGATGCCGAGCAGGGCCCGACACCAGAACCGGGTGAGCTTCGGCAGGTGCTCGCTCCAGTCGACCCGGGCCACGTCGTTGAACAGCGGGCCCAGCAGGTCGTCCTGGGCCACGTCCTGGTAGAACCGGCGGACCATCTCGGCGATCTCTTCGGGCGTGTCGAGGTCGTCGACAGGCGGTGGCCGGCGCGCCTCTCGGCTCATGCGGTCCTCCGGTCGCTCGAGCCACAGCGCAGGGGCCTGGAGTGGCGACAGTGATAATCCTCGGCCGCCCTTGGTCTGCGGGGCGTCGTCATCCCTCGATCATCTCGCCGGCCGTCGGCGGCCGGTAGGGGCAAAGGGCGGAGACATCAGGGACCTTCGACCCTTTCGAGCCTTCTTCCGTCCGGACCACCATTCGCGGCATGTCCGGGAGCGTGGGCGACGAGCACGAAGACGCCCGGCTCCCGCCGGCGAGCATGCCCGGTCGGCGGATCCGCCTCCCCGAGCTGCCCGTCGACAGGCGTGGTTCTCTGTGATGCGCGATGGTGGAGGCGACGCCGCGGACCCCGTCGTCGGCCAGCCTGGATCGTGATGCCTTCCGACACATCGCCGACACCCACCTCCCGCCCGAGGCGAGGCGGGGAGCGCGTGGTCGGCGGCGTCGCCGCCCTCGTGCTGCTCGGCCTGATCTGGGCCGGCTCGAGCGGCCTGGCGAACTTCGACTCGGCGCTCATCGGCTACGCCGTCGGCATCGTCGCCCTGACGTATGCCATCGTGGCCCGCTACGCCCGCTGGCTCCACATGCCGTCCACCCGGCGGTACTGGCGACGGGGCTGGCAGCTGGCGGGGTCGTGGGACAGCTTCCGGGCGCTGCCCGCCCTGTTGCCCCGTGCGGTGGCGGGACAGCTCCTGGCCCAGGGGTTCATCCGTCGCCGCGGCGTGCTGCGGTGGATCGCCCACCAGTGCCTGTTCTGGGGCGTGATCGGGGCGACGCTGATCACGTTCCCGCTCGTCTTCGGGTGGCTGGCGTTCAAGCTGGAGCCGGGCACCGAGGAGACGTACCGGACCTTCGTGTTCGGGATGGGCACGATCACCTTCGACGCCACGTCGTTCTTCGGTTGGTCGATGTTCCACGCCCTCGACTACACCGCCGTGCTCGTGCTCGTCGGGTGCGCCATCTTCCTGTGGCGACGGTTCCGGGATCGCGCCGTGATCGCGGGCCAGAGCTTCGGCTACGACATGGTGCCGTTGCTGATGTTGGTCGTGATCGCGGTCACCGGCTTGTTGCTCACCGCCTCGGCCAGCCTGTTCGAGGGGTCCTACTACGACTTCCTCGTGGTCATCCACATGGCGGCGGTGGTGCTGTCGTTGGTGTTCATCCCCTTCGGCAAGTTCTTCCACGTGGTCCAGCGCCCCGCCTCGGTCGGCATCCAGATGTACGCCGAGGTCAACAGCCGGGCGGGTCGACAGCCCTGCGCCCGCTGCGGCGAGCCGTTGGCCCCGGAGGTGTTCGTGCACGACCTGCAGGCGACGCTCGCCGAGCTCGGCCAGGACTACCGACTCGACCCCACCACCCAGCCCGCCTCGCACCTCACCGAGCTCTGCCCGCGCTGCAAGCGGGTCGCCCGGGCGGGCGGGTACTTCGACCGCAACGGATCGAGCTTCGCCAAATGACGCGCTCGCTTCGCCTGCGCCAGGCCTTCCGGCTCTCGACCCCGCCCGGGGTCGACGACCTCCACGACGCTGGTGGCGATGCGGCCGGCGACTGGGAGACCGACAAGGCGGACGAGCGCTGGGTGTCGACGCACTGCGCGTTCTGCGGCGTGCAGTGCGGGATGCACCTGCGGGTGGTCGGTAAGGAGGTGATCGGCGTCGAGCCCCGGATGGACACCCAGAACCGGGGCAAGCTCTGCCCGAAGGGTGTCGCCGCATACCAGCAGATCAGCCACCCCGACCGGCTCATGCACCCGTTGGTGCGCGACGCGGACGGGCTGCGCCGGGCCACCTGGGACGAAGCGCTCGACCGTGTGGTCGACGGCGTTCGCCGCGTCCAGGCGGCCGGGGGCGCTGATGCGATGGCCACCTACGGCGGCGCGTCGATGGTCAGCGAGAAGACGTACCTGCTCGGCAAGTTCGCCCGCGTCGGCCTCGGCACCCGGTTCACTGATTACAACGGTCGGATGTGCATGGTCTCGGCGGGGGCCGCGAACTACCGGTCCTTCGGCATCGACCGCACCGCCAACCCGATCACCGACGTCGCCCTGGCCGACGTGCTGCTCGTCGTCGGAGCCAACGTGCCCGAGACCTTCCCCATCTACATCCGCTGGTTCTGGGAGGCGATGGATCGGGGGGCGACGATGATCTGCGTCGACCCCCGCGAGACATCGCTGGCCCGGGTGGCGCAGCTGCACCTGCCGATCCGGCCGGGGACCGACGGGGCGCTGCTCAACGCCATGCTCCACGTCGTCATCCGTGAGGGGATGGTCGACGAGAGCTTCATCGCCGGACACACCACCGGCTTCGACGAGGCGGCGACGGCCGTTCAGGCGTGGACACCAGAGCGGGCCGCCGAGCGCTGCGGCGTCCCCGCCGCCGACATCATCCGCGCCGCGGAGCTGTTCGGCTCGGCCGACAAGGCAATGCTCAGCCACGCCCGCGGGCTCGAGCACCAGGTGATGGGGTCACGCAACGCGATGGCCGCCATCAACCTCTGCCTCGCCACCGGCAACATCGGACGTCCCGGCGCCGGCTACGGCACGATCACCGGCCAGGGCAACGGCCAGGGCGGTCGGGAGCACGGCCAGAAGTGCGACCAGCTTCCGGGCATGCGCCACTTCACCGACCCCGGCGCCATCGAGCACGTCGCCGCAGTGTGGGGCATCGACCCCGCCGACATGCCCGGACCGGGCGAGCCGATCTTCGCCCAGCTCGAACGCATGGAGGCCGGGGAGATCCGGGGCCTCATCAACATCTGCTCCAACCCCATGGTGTCCTGGCCCGACCAGGCCCGCACCCGGCGCATCCTCGAGGGCCTCGACCTGTTCGTGGTGATCGACATCTTCCTCTCCGAGACAGCGCTGCTGGCCGACGTGGTGCTGCCCGGCTCGGCCTGGGCCGAGACCGAAGGGGTGGTGGCCAACAGCGACGCGCTGGTCTGCAAGATCAACAAGGCCGTCGACCCGCCGGGCGAGGCCAAGCCCGACATGTGGATCCTCACCGAGATCGCCCACCGCCTCGGGCGCGGTGAGCACTTCGCGCACCAGAGCGCCCGCGAAGTCTTCGACGAGCTGCGCCGCGCCTCGGCCGGTGGCCGCGCCGACTACGCCGGCATCACCTACGAGCGCCTGGAGGCGGAGGGGCCCATCGCGTGGCCGTGCCCGACCGAGGACCACCCCGGCACCCCGCGCCTGTTCGAGGACCTCCGCTTCTCCACGCCCGACGGCAAGGCGCACTTCAACGCGGTCGAGGTCGACCCTCCGGCCGAGGAGCCCGACGACGAGTACCCGATCCGCCTCACGACCGGGCGCAACGTCGCCCAGTACCTGTCGGGCAACCAGACCCGCCGGCTCGGCTACCTGAACGACCAGACACCGGCGCCGTGGATCGAGATCCACCCGAACACCGCCGCTGCGCACGGCATCGTCGACGGCGCCCCGGTGCGCGTCACGAGCCGCCGGGGCACGACGACCCTGCCGGCTCTGGTCGTGCGAACGATCCGACACGACACCGTGTTCATCCCCTACCACTGGGGTGAGCCGGTGGCGGCCAACCAGCTGACCAAGGCGTCGTTCGACCCCATCAGCTGGATCCCCGCGTTCAAGACCGCGGCCGTGCGCATCGAACCGACCGACGAGCCGGCCTGGCCGGTGACCCCACCACCTGTCTGGAAGGATGCTGACCCATGACCATGGAGCGATCCATCTTCGTCGACCCGTCGCGCTGCATCGGCTGCGGCGCGTGCGTCGCCGCCTGCCGCGAGTGCGACACCCATCGCGGCAAATCGATGATGAACCTCGACTTCCTGAACCGGTCCGAGTCCACCGAGGCGCTCCCCACGGTGTGCATGCACTGCGTCGACCCGGTGGCCCCGTGCGCCCAGGTGTGCCCGGTGGACGCCATCTTGGTGAGCGAGGACGGCGTCGTGCACTCACCGGACCCGTCGCGCTGCATCGGCTGCCAGAACTGCGTGCACGGATGCCCGTGGGGCGTGCCCAAGTTCGATGTCGAGGAGCAGCTCGTCTACAAGTGCAACCTCTGCTACGACCGCACATCGGTCGGGCTGGGGCCGATGTGCGCGACGGTGTGCCCATCCGACGCCCTCTACTACGGCACCGCGTCAGAGGTCCGGGACTCACGGCCCCGCCGTGCGGTCGTCGACATCTTCAGCTTCGGCGCCCAGGAGCTGCAGAGCGGCAACTGGATGGTCGTCCCCGAAGAGTTCTCGCTGGTGACCTTCCCCCTGGTCGGCCCGTGACCGATCGCACCCACCCGCCCGATGCCGACCTCGTCTCCGAACGCGTCGGTCGCCTCACCACCGACGCCCTCGTCACCCGTCGCGGCTACCTCAAGATCCTCGGGGTGCTCTCGGGAGGTCTCGCCGTCGGCAACGTGGCGGTGGCCCTGGGCGCCTTCGAGCGTCGCACCGAGGGAGCCGACCAGGAGCAGCTGATCACCACCGACCTGGCGGCCATCCCCGTCGGAGGTGAGCTGCGCTTCTCCTACCCCACCGACAACGACCCCGCCGTGCTCCTCCGCCTGGAGGACGACCTCTTCGTCGCCTACTCCGCGGTGTGCACCCACCTCGCCTGCGAGGTCCTCTGGGTGGCGGATGACCGGGACCTGTTCTGCCCCTGCCACGACGGGCACTTCGACCCGATCGACGGCTCGCCCACCGCGGGGCCGCCCCAGCGCCCGCTCCCCGAGATCGTGCTCGAGCGGCGCGGCGAGACGATCGTGGCGATCGGCGAGGGCCGGGTCCGAGAGGGCGAGGACTAGTGGCTGTTCGACCGCGGCCGGTGCGGGCCCTGCCGAACGCTCCCGCCCAGGACACCGAGGCGGGCGCCCGGACGGCGTTGGTGACGCGCATCGTCATCGTCGCCACCGTCGTCCTCGGTCAGCTCTTCGCCATCACCGTCGCGCTGGAGGCGTCGTTGCTCGACCACGACGGCGAGGCGTGGCTGCTCGCCGGCTTCTCCCTCGTCTCCTTCGCGGTGGTCCTCGTCGTGACTCGGGTCGAGCCGCCGCCCCGGGCCCGGCGCCTCCACGACGAGGAGAGCGCCGAGGTCCATGGTTACGTGTCGCGACCGGTGGAGGAACGTCACCAACCGTGACCCCGCCCGTCCCGAAGGGGCGCTTGGGCGGCGAGATGGTGGCCATCGTCGGCGGCCTGGCCCGCAGGTTCCGCCTGACCTCGCTCACCGAGCGCCACGACTCGATCACCGTGATGGGTGCCTTCGCCTTCGTGAACGGCTGCGTCGCCATCGGCGTCATGAGCCTCGGCGCGCTCGCCACCGGCTCGCCGTTCGTGTTCCCCAGCCTCGGGCCCACCGCCTTCCTGCACTTCTACACGCCCATGGCCCCCGCCGCCTGCCCCCGCAACACCCTCTGCGGCCATGCCGTGGGCGTCGCCGCCGGCGTGATCAGCCTCCACCTGTTCGGCCTGATCGACGCCGGGCCGGCCCTGACCACCGGCATCGACGGCGCCCGAGTCGGCGCCGCCGCCCTCAGCCTCGGTCTCACCAGCGGCGCCATGGTGTGGCTGCGCGTCCCGCACCCGCCCGCCGGCGCCACCACCATGATCATCTCGCTCGGCATCCTCACCGATCCCGCCCACCTCGTGGTCCTGATGCTGGCGGTCGGCCTACTGACGGTGCAGGCCCTGGCCATCAACCGCCTCGCCGGCGTGCCCTACCCACGCTGGGCACCCGCCGCGTAGAGGTTCGCCTCACCGGCTCGCCACGGGGCCCTCACCGCGCCGCTCGCCTCCCGCGGCGCCGTGGCGGTGACCGCGCCGGCGGCGGGCTGGACCAGCGGCGCCGGTCGTCGTGGACACGATCGGCCACGGCACCCTGCCCGCCGAGGAGCTCGCCACCCTGCTCGACGGCGGGCAGATCCGCGGCGTCATCGACGTCCGGTCCTTTCCCGGCAGTCGCCACAACCCGCAGTTCGGTCGACGAGGAGATGGAGCGGTGGCTCCCACGAGGATCAGGGACCTTCAGCCCTGCCGCGTCGACTGACCGGCGGGGCACAATGGATCTTCCGACAACCAGAACAACGGTGAGACCCATGATCGACGCCAACACCTCCCTCGGTGACCTCGTCACCGCGGATCCCGGCCGGGTCATGGTCCTCGAAGGCCTCGGCCTCGACTTCTGCTGCCACGGTGAGCGCTCGCTGGCCCAAGCGTGCACCGAGGCTGGTCGCGACGTCGGTCGCGTCGTCGCACTCCTCGAGGCGGCGACCGTCGGTCCCGGAGCCGCAGCGGAGTGGGCCACGCTCGATCCGGCCGGCCTGGTGGACCACATCGTGGTCACGCACCACGCGTACCTCCGTCGGGAAGCCCCCACCATGGCGAGCCTGGCCCGCAAGGTGCTCGGCGCCCATGGGGAGCGCCACGCCGAGCTCGGTGCGGTCACCGCCACCTACGCCCGCCTGTGGGCCGAGCTGGAACCCCACCTCGACGAGGAAGAAGCCACGCTGTTCCCCGCCATCCGCGAGGACCGGGCGGTCGTCGCCGACGACGTCCGCCACCTCGAGGGCGAGCACGAGGCCGTCGGTGCGTTGCTCGACGAGCTCCGCACCCTGACCGGCGACTTCACCGTCCCCGACGATGGCTGCGCCTCCTACGACGCCTTCTACCGAGGCCTCGAGGCGATCGACCGGGACACCAGACTGCACGTCCACAAGGAGAACAACGTGCTGTTCCCGGCCGTCGCCGCTGCGGCGCTCTGATGGCGACAGACGAGCCGCTGCTCCCCTCCGGGTTGGTCGAGGCCCGGCGCACGCCGCTGTTCGACTTCCGATCGCTGCCCGACGCCCTCGCCCGGTCCCACCGAACCACGGTGTGGGCGGAGCTCCACGTGCAGTCCGGAAGCGTGCGCTACATCGACCTCGAAGGCGAGAGCCCACGCGATGTGCGACTCGAGCCCGGCGACCGGGCGGTGATCGTGCCCGGCGTCGAGCACCACGTCGAGCCCTCGACCGACGCCGCGTTCTTCGTCCAGTTCTACCGTGAGCCCGATGCGGGAATGATCCCGGGACCGGTGGCGGTCGACTCCCGCCGCCGCTTCGGCCCCTGGGAGCACCGTGGGCGCGATCTGGACACGCCCGAGGAGATCTTCGAGATGGTGACGCGGCAGTACGTCGACGTCGTCCAGGACGAGCTCCTCCAGCCCTACTTCAACTTCGGGCCCGGCTTCATCGACTGGCAGGCCCACATCCGCACGGTCACCGACTACTGGTGCCACGTCGTGCTCTACGCCCCCGACTACGCCATCGACACGATCGAGAACCATCGGCCCCTCCACGACCGCGACCCGTTCACGCCCGAGCTGTTCGACCGGTGGCTGCGCATCTTCCACGACACCGTCGACGGCGGCTGGGCCGGCCCCCACGCCACGACGGCCAAGAAGCGAGCCACCGGCATGGCGTGGGCGATGGCCCAGCGATTCCTCGGCAAAGGGGTCTGGCGACCCGAAGGACAGCGCTAGCGGCCCGAGCTGCGGCTCGGCCCTGGCCACGACGGACAACGGAGAGAGAGATAGCGATGCGCACGGTGATACGGGTCGAGAGCGCCAACTGCTCCTGGTGCATGAACGCGGTGCGAGACGAGCTCCTGGCCCGGCCGCTCGTCCACCACGTCCAGATGAGCGCCATGGCCGGCTGCTGGGAGGTCGTCCACGACCATGACGATCCCTCCGCCCTCGTCGACCTGCTCCAGCAGTCGCTCCACGGGTGGCAGGTGGCCAGCAACGGCGAGATCGTGCAGGTCACCACGAGTCCCGTCGTGGCGGGCGAATGCAGCTGGCACTCAGCCAGCGCGGACGCTGCGGCCCCTTGCGAGCACGGCTCCGGTCCCGGGCCTTCAGCGTCGAGGGATGCCACTGGGTAGCTTCGGGCGATGTCCGATTGACCCCATCTGTGACCCTGAACTGAACCGAAGGAGATCCACGAGGAGCTCCCGATGGAGCTGCGTCACCTTTCCTCCAACGCCGTGCTGAAGGGCAGCCCCTCGGAAGACGAGCGCTGTGACGACTGCCTGTACTACCTGGAGAACACCGCGGACATCTCCTACTGCTGGCGTCCGAAGCTGCGCATCCTCGTGGGGGCCAACTGGTGGTGCCAGTGGTGGGACGCCATCCCCGAAGGCGCCTGAGTCCCACCTGAGCCCCGCTCCCCCGGGGCGGGCACCGGCGGCGTCACACTCTCTCCACCCGTTCGGAGGTCGAGCACCCGGGACATGCGCTGCTCCAGCGCCGCTTGGCGGCGCAGCAGCGCCGCCAGCTCGGCGACGCGAACGACACATGGCCTCACGCTGTCCTGGCACGACTCTTGCTCGAGGCTCGCCACCAGAGAGAGCAGTCGCTCTTGACCGCGATGGAGGGCCTGTTCCACGGCACTCGGCCGCGGACCTTGATCCCGTCGCTCTCCGGCGACGTGTACCTCGAGCTGGGCGCGCAGGCGCCGCACCGCGTGGCCGAGTCGCACATCCTCGGGCACCACCGCCGCGGCCTGGACCTCCCGTACGAGGTGGAGGAGATCGCGGTGCGTCGGCGTGGGGTTTCCCGCCGTCACCATGGGAACGGCTCCACCATGGGCCGGTCGGCCCCCGCCACGGTATGGGCGAACGGCCGCCTCATCACCCCTCCAACCCGGGTGTGCGCGACGTCGTTCGTGGCCGGTCGATGTTGACGCCGGCTCGTCCGAATGCTCGCCGCTCGGCGTCGGCTTGCAGCTCGATCTGCCATATGACGTCGGTGCCGAGCTGTTCGCAGCGGCACGTGGTGTCCACATCCTCCGTCTCGACCGACAGGGCGATGAGCTGGTCGAGGAGCCGTTCTTGACCTCGGCGGACGAGCCGAGCGGTGAACGTCGGCAGCCGCTGCAGGACCAGTCGCTCCTCGCTGGTGTGTTCGACAAAGGCGTCCAGGAGGTCAGCCGCTTCCCGCTGCAGCCGCTCGAGGTCGTGGTCAGTTGCCGCCGCTCGGACCCTGTTGGCGCAGGTGAGGAGCTCGGGGTGAGACAGTGCGGAGGTCATGTGCGCTCCTTCGGGTTCTGGTGGAGTGGGATCGGTCGGACACCGGCGTGGTCAGCACATGGCGCAGACGCTCACCGAACCTTGTCGTGGTCGACCGGGCTCTCCGAGCTCGAGCAGCACGACCGCCAGGGCAACACCGATGACGCAGTGGTCGAAGTGGATCCTGTTCATGGAGGTGAACTCCTGTTGTCACGTTCATCGTGCGCCTCGCCGGCCGACGGCGCAGGAGGACAAAGGACCAATCCAACGGGACCAAGGTCCCTACCTCATGGGACCTGGTGGGCGTCCTCGCCGGTCACACTCGATAGCGGTGGGTGATGGCGCCGTTGAGCGGGATCCGCCACACCAGCTCGGTGCCCTGCCCCTCCGGTCCGCCGTGCAGCTCCAGGGTGCCGCCGAGCGCGTCGGCCCGATCCGCCATGTTGCGCAGACCTTGGCCGCCTGGGCGTGGTGCCTCGGCGATGCCGGCCCCGTCGTCGGCGACGCGCAGGACCACGTCGTCGCTGGTCTCGACCCGCACCTCGGCATGGGAGGCGTCGGCGTGGCGGGCCACGTTGGCCAGCGCCTCGCGCAGGGTGGCGAGCAGGTGATCGGCGATGCCCTCGGGCACGGCGGCGTCGACGGGACCGTCGAAGCGCAGGCGCGGCTCGAAGCCGAGGCTGCCGGCGGCGTCGCGGATCAGGGCCGCCACGTCGCTGCGCACGCCGCCTCGGCCCCGGGTTGGTTCCTGCAGGGCGAAGATGGTGGAGCGGACGTCGCGTATGGTGGCGTCGAGATCCTCCACCGCTCGCTCCAGCCGGCCGCTCAGGTCGGGGCGGTCGGTGGCGAGGCGGCCGGCCGCCTGAAGCGACATGCCGGTGGCGAACAGCCGCTGGATCACGGTGTCGTGGAGGTCTCGGGCGATGCGCTCCCGGTCCTCGACCACCGCCAGCTCCCGCACCCGGGCGTGCAGCCGGGCGTTCTCCACCGCCACCCCGGCCGCAGCGGCGAGGGCCACGACGAGCTCCTCGTCCTCGGTGGTGAAGTCGCCGCCCCCCGCCTTCTCGGTGAGGTACAGGTTGCCGAAGGCCTCGCCCCGCACCCGGACGGGCACGCCAAGGAACGACCGCATGGGCGGGTGGCCCGGTGGGAAGCCGAACGAGTCGGGATGCTCGGCCAGGTCAGCCAGGCGGATCGGGCGCGGCTCCACGATGAGCAGGCCCAGGATGCCTCGCCCCTCGGGCGGATCACCGATGGCCTCCACCGTGTCGGGATCCGCGCCGACGGTGATGAACTCGGCCAGACGGCGATCCGGGCCGATCACCCCCAGCGCGGCGTAGCGGGCATCAGCCAGCGCCGCGGCCGCACCGACGATGCGCCGCAACACGACGGGCAGGCTCAGGTCCGAACCGATGGCGAGCACGGCGTCGAGGAACCGCTCCAGCCGCTTGTCGGCTCCGCTCGTGGCCACGACCTCAGTGTAGGGACGCCAGGATGGAGGTCATGAGCGACGACGCACGTCCACCGGTGCGGGTCTTCCTGCTCGACGACCACGAGGTCGTCCGCCGCGGCGTGCGGGACCTGCTCGATGTCGAGGACGACCTGCAGGTCGTGGGAGAGGCGGGCACCGCGGACGAGGCGCGGCGGCGAGTCCCGGCCACCAAGCCCGACGTCGCCGTCCTTGACGTGCGCCTGCCCGACGGCAACGGCGTGGAGGTGTGCCGAGAGCTGCGCTCCCGGAACCCGGCGCTGCAGTGCCTGATGCTCACCTCGTTCAGCGACGATGAGGCCCTCTTCGACGCCATCATGGCCGGCGCCGCCGGCTACGTCCTCAAGCAGATCCGGGGCAACGACCTCGTCGACGCCGTCCGCCGGGTGGGCGCCGGCCAATCGCTGCTCGATCCCGCCCTCACCGCCCGGGTCCTCGAACGGCTTCGGGGCCGACCCGAGGACAACGACGTGGAGCGGCTCACCGACCAGGAGCGGCGCATCCTCGACCTGCTGGCCGAAGGCCTCAGCAACCGAGAGATCGGCGACCGCATGTACCTGGCCGAGAAGACCGTGAAGAACTACGTCTCCAACCTCCTCGCCAAGCTCGGCATGCACCGCCGCACCGAAGCCGCCGTCTACGCCGCACGACTGGCCGACCGTCGCCGCACCGGCGAGACCTGATCTGCTGCGAGCGCAATCATCATCACTTCATGCTTGAAGTCGTACCTTGAGGAGGCCCTCGATGCGAACGACCCTGGCTCTCGAGGATGACCTGCTGGCCGAGGCTCAGCGGCTGACCGGGGCGATCGGGAAGAGCGCGCTGGTCCGGCAGGCTCTGACGCCCTGATCGAGCGGGAGAGGGCTCGTCGCCTCGGCCCCCGGAGCGAACGGTGGTTCGTGGCGAGCGTCACCAGCCTGTGGGTGAACCTGTGGCCGACCGGTGGACAACGGGCGGTGCCTTGGGGACATCGGAGAAAGGTCGGGGGACAACCCTGTGGATCTCGCGAATCCCCTTGACCCTCCGCCCTCGGTGCCCGAAAGTGCCCCTTACCGCAGCGGCACGGAAGCAGCACGGGAAGCGGAGCACGACCCCAGGTCCGCCTGGGGAACCGGATCCGCCGAACAGGTTGCCGACCACCGCAGTGGAGGACGAGCTTCACCGCTCGCTCCGCCGGAAGGCCCTCGGGTCGACCTGCGGGGCGGGGCCCGCCGGACCAGGGGTCACCCTGGGAAGGTGGGACGGTCAGCGATGCGCTCCGGCGCTCTCGCTGCCCGGAAAAAGGACATCGCCCGCCAGAGCTTCGGCTCCGACGGGCGATGGAAGTGGTCAGAACGAGGCTAACGCCACGTGACGATCGCTCGGTGGATCCCGTCCGACTGGTGGCCCTGGGCCGCCGCCCGGCTCCGGCCGGTGCGGCGCCCGGGGTCACTGCCCGTTTTGGTCACCGCCCGTCGAGGGCGACGGCCTTCAGGAACGGGCCGGGCGCCTCGAGGTGACAGGCGTGTCCGGTGGCGGGGACGACGACGAGCGTCGCGCTCGACCCGATCGCGTCGACCAGGCGGGCCCCGAGGGCCCGGAACTTCTCGTCGCGAGCTCCGGCCACCACCTGCACCGCCACGCCGGCGGCTCCGAGTCGGGCCAGCTCGTCCCACCACGGCGGGTCCATGGTGGCGGTGCCGCAGAGGCGCAGCGACGCGGCCAGTCCGTCGGGGGTGTTGGCCCGACGCGCCGCAAGGTCGGTCTCGGTGGGGGTGAGATCGGCGAAGAGGGGCTGGGCCAGCCAGCGGCGGAGGAAGGCGGCCACGCCGTCGGCCTCGATCGAGGCGGCGAGGGCCTCGTCGGCCCGGCGGCGGGCGGCGCGCTCGGCGTCGTCGTCGATGCCGGCGGTGGCCCCGATCAGCACGAGGCGCTCCACCAGCTCGGGGTGGTCGAGGGCGAGGCGCAGGGCGCCCCGTCCGCCCATCGAGTAGCCGACGTAGGTGCCCCGTCCGCCAACCGCGGCCACCGCGGCCGCGGCTTCCCTCAGGTCGAGGCGCGCGGCGGACGATCCACCGTGGCCGGGCAGGTCAACGGCAACCACCTCGTGGGCGGCGGCCAGGGTGGGCACGAGCGCGTGCCACGAGGCAAGGGTCTGGGTGAACCCGTGCAGGAGCACGATCCGCGTCGCAGCCGTGCCCCCGAGCGACGTGGGGCCCGTCGTCACCGTGTGGAGCGTCGGCGCCATCGCCCGAGGGTAGAGCCGGTCACCCCGGGCCTGGGATCGAGCCCGCCGACTCCTACGCTGCGTGACGTGTCACCCGACCCCCGACCTTCGTCCGCCGCCCGTCGGCCCGAGGACGAGACGGCGACGTTCTGCGCCACGCTCGTCGACGAGTGGGCCCGCGCCGGCGTCACCGACGCGGTCGTGTGCCCGGGCAGCCGGTCGACGCCGATGGCCCTCGCCCTGGCGTCCGACGCCCGCATCGCGATCCAGGTCCACCACGACGAACGGGCCGGCGCCTTCACCGCCCTCGGCGTGGGCCTGGCCTCAGGACGTCCGGCGGTGGTGCTCACCACCAGCGGCACGGCGGCGGCCGAGCTGCACCCCGCGGTGGTCGAGGCGCACCAGTCCTCGATCCCGCTCATCGCCGTCACCGCGGATCGGCCGCCCGAGCTGGCCGACGTGGGGGCGCCGCAGACCATCGACCAAGTGCACCTCTTCGGTCGCTCGGTGCGCTGGTACCACGCCCCGGGCGTGCCCGACGCGGCGTCGTCCGCATCGTGGCGGGCGCTCGGGGCGCGCAGCGTGGCCGAGGCTCGGGGCGCCGGCGCTGCGACCCGCCCCGGTCCGGTGCACCTGGAGCTGGCCTTCCGCGAGCCGCTCGTCGGCCGGGCCGGGACGTTGCCGCCCGGGCGCCCCGACCGCAGCCCGTGGACGGTGAGCGCCGCCGACCGCCCGGTGCCGCTCTGGGGCGATGTCGCGACCGTCGTCCGCGGAGCTGAGCGGGGCCTCGTCGTCGCCGGCGGCGAGCCCGGCTCGGGTCTCGGCGGGACGGCGGCCACCGCAGACGCCGCCCTCAGCGTCGCATCGGCCCTCGGGTGGCCGCTCGTCGTCGACGCCCGCCTGCGGGGCGCCCTCGGAGGTCCGCACCGCCAGACGGTGACGGTGGTCGGGGCCGCCGATGCCGTGCTGCGCCACCCGGCCACTGCCGCCGCGCTGGTGCCCGACGTGATCGTCCACCTCGGCGCCCCGGTCGCATCGCGAGTCGTCGCCGAGTGGCTGGCGAGCCACGTCGCGACCGAGATCCGAGTGACCGCTCACGGCTGGATCGACCCGGCCCACGGCGCCGCCCACCGCGTCGCCGCTGCGGCCTCCACCCTGGCCGAGGCCATCGGGGCCGTCGACGGTGCCGCCCTGTTCGTCGGTCCCCGCACCGACCCGGCGTGGACCAGTCGCTGGGCCGAGGTCGAGGGCATCGCCCAACGGGCCATCGACGAGGTGCTCGCCGGCCACGACGAGGTCACCGAGCCCGGGGTGGCCCGCACGGTGCTCGCCGCCCTCGAGACGGGCGAGGCGCTGGTGGTGTCGTCGTCGATGCCGGTGCGCGACCTGGAGTGGTACGGCCGGCCCCGGGCCGGCGTCGAGGTCCACGCCAACCGGGGCGCCAACGGCATCGACGGCGTGGTCTCCACCGCGGTCGGGGTGGCCCGGGCCACCGACGCACCCACTGTCTGCCTGGTCGGCGACGTGGCCCTGCTGCACGACGCCAACGCGCTGCTCGGCCTGGCCCGGCGCGGGGCCGATCTCACGATCGTCGTGGTCGACAACGACGGCGGCGGGATCTTCTCGTTCCTGCCCCAGGCCGCCGACCCGGGGGGCGAGACCTTCGAGGCGCTCTACGGCACGCCCCACGGCGTCGACCTGCGGGCCCTGGCTGCCGCCCACGGCATCGAGACGATCGAGCCCGCCACCGCCGCCGAGGTGGGCCCGGCGCTGCGAGCGTCGCTCGCCGCCGGGGGGGTGCGCCTCGTGCGGGTCACCACCGAGCGGGCCGCCAACGTCGAGGTCCACCGAGAGATCCACGACGCCGTCGCCGCCGCCCTCACCTGAGGTCGGTCGTCCGGTTTGCGGTGCTCGGTCGGCCCGTCGCCTGGTAGCGCTCGCCTATGACGAGCTGCCGACCAGGTCACCCGATGCCAGGATCGTGGTGGCCCCGCTCATGGGGTTGGCGGCAGGTGCTCAGCATCGACGTAGCCAAGGCGCCGGTTCAGTGCGATGGGCGCCTCGTTGTCAGGATGGTGGACTGTGCGGATCGTGGGAACGCCAAGGTCGCGAACGCGAGCGATCACAAGGACCTTCATGGCCAGGCGATGCCTCGGCCTCGATGGCTCCGGAGGACACCCGTCATCTCGTTGAAGAAGAAGCCCCGGGCCCGGTGGTCGGATGCGGCCGACATCCCGACCCACTGGTCCCCGTCGAGCGCGATGATCACGGCGCCTGGGTCATAGGTCTCCCGCTTGATGCGCTCGGCGCAGTACTCGGCGTAGGTGTAGAACTCCTCGCGTCCAGGGATGTCGGCTGAGCAGGTCCGGTTCAGCTCGTACAGGCGGCGGTGGTTCGAGTCCCTATCGCCGAGTTCGTGGATCGTTCGAAAGACGATCCCCTGTCTCCGGCAGCCACCGACGACGACGTCGAACGCAGTGGTGTCGAGCGTCTCGACGTCGAGGGTCAACCGCACCCAAGGGGGGTCCATCGGCGAACCATAGGAGGTGCCTCCCCAGCGAACCGCGACGGTCCCTCGGTGTACGTTCAGAGGCCATCGTGTTGAACCCGCCGACTCAGTACGCCACCGATCAGAACCTGGCGGCCCGCCAGCACTTCTGGACCGTCAGCCGGCGTGAACCGACCTTCGACCTGTTCCCCTGGGTCCTCGACCTGGCCGGCCTCCACGCCGAGTCGTCCGCAGATGTGGTGGACCTGGGATGCGGCAACGGGCGCTACGAGCAGCTCCTCTCCGAACGGCACCACCGCGGGATGCGCATCGCGCTCGACCTCTCCAGGGGCATGCTCGGTGACGTCACCGCGGCAGCCCGTGTCCAGGCCGACGCTCAGCGCCTCCCACTTCGGTCGAACAGCGTCGACGTCGTCCTCGCGCCCCACATGCTGTACCACGTCCCCGACGTCGCCCAGGCTCTCCGCGAAGCCAAGCGGGTGTTGCGATGGGGCCCTCGTGGCAATCACCAACGGTCAGGACAACCTGGCCGGCATCGCGGCCATCGTGGAGGAGGCCGTCGGCAACGAGTGGCAGATGCGGCAGCCTGCCGATCAGCACTTCAGCCTCGAGAACGGCGGCGCGCAGCTGAGCGCCGTGTTTTCCCTCGTCGAGCGGGTCGACTGCCCGAGAAGCGACCTCGTCGTGACCGACATCGGCGCCTTCACCGGTTACGTCGCCAGCATCGCCGACCACTACCAAGACCAGGTCAACGTCCCGTGGAGCGACGTGGTCGAAGGGGCGCGGGCGCGGTGCGCGGACCGCCTGACCACGAAGGGTGAGCTCCGCATCCCCACCGCTGTCGGTGCCTTCATCTGTCGCTGAGCCGGTGTTCAGGGACGGGTCGCACGGGGCTGGACGCGGGCGACCGCCGTGGCCTACTTGTCGAGGGCGCCTAGCGTCGTCAGGTGCGATCGAGCAGCGCACGGGCCGTGGCCACGAGCTCCGCGTTGCCGTCGGCAGCAGACCCGTCGGGGAGCACGAGTGCGTCCTCAAGGCCGATCCGGACGTCGAATCCTCGGCGGATCGCCTCGCCCAGCAACGGCCATGTCGAGGTGCCCTCCCCGTGTAGGAGCACCGATGTGGCGTCGATGTCATCGCCCAGCGCCGCGACGAGTCGAGCCGCCTCGGCAACCGCCTGCCGAGGGGGGAGGTCGTCGACGACCCCGAGGAGCACCCGCAGGCACTGATCATGGCCGTCCCATTGGCGCCAAGCGGCGATGGCCGTCGGGTGCCACAGTCCCGCCTCGACGCCAACGCCGAGGTCGAAGAGCGCGTGGGCGACTGCCTGCGGGCCAGGCTCGTGCCAGTTCACCGAAGCGAAGTCGGGCAATACCATCCAGTCGCGGGCCGTTGAGGCACGCCTTGAGCATCACGTGCACAGCGTGACAGGCCAGGCCGAGCCGGGTCCGACCAAGCGCCCGCCGCCGATCTACGTCACGCCCCAGGAGTTGACGCCTCGGATGGGCCCGCCCCTTGTTCTCCAACGCCGGTAGCGGAGCCTCTCCCTTGTCGTCCGCGACCGCTGTCGCGGCCCGCGTTGGTGCCTCGCGCGTGGGGCAGCGCCCACGCGCTGAGGGACAGGTCCGGTCGCCGGATCGGTCCCGCCGGGGCCTGGATCTGACGCACAGAACGAGCGTCGTTGTATGACGTTTAGTGATACGGTGGACCCATGGCCCGTGCGATCTCTGTCCGGCTCAATGACGAGGCCGAGCGTGCCCTGCGCTCCCTCGAGGCCGCCGGGCTGTCGAGGTCAGAGGCAATCCGTTCGGCAGTGATCCAGTCGGCTCGACGGCTGCGCAGAAGCTCCGAGCTCGCGGCCGAAGTCTCGGCGCTGGAGGCCGACGACGCCGATCGCGACGAGATGCTCGCGGTGGTCGGGTTGATGGAGTCGCTGCGTGCTCCGCGGTGACGTCTACCGGTTCAAGCCGCCGAAGGGCGTCGGCCATGAGCAGCACGGCGAACGGTTCGGCCTGATCGTCCAGGCCGCTGAGTTCCTGCCGCGCTCGGTGGTTCTCGTGGCGCCGACCTCGCGGCGCGCACGCGCCGCCTCGTTTCGTCCCGAGATCGACGTCGAGGGTGCAGTCGATGTCCGCCGCCTCGGCGAGCTGTCGGGCCATCTCAGCCGCGAGGAGCTTTGGGGTGTCGACGACGCGTTGACCACCGTCCTCGGTTTGGGCTGACGGAGCCCGGGTCGGTCAGAGGTGGGCAGTTTGGGCAGGAGCCGTTTGGGTCGCTGCCTTAGGCTCATCCAATGGTGCTTCCTGATTCGCCGGTCGATCTTCAGCGGCTCGCAGAGGTCTGCGGCCGCTATGGAGTCGCACGTTTGGAGGTCTTCGGGTCCGTGAGCCGGGGCGACGCCGGCCCCGATAGCGACATCGACGTGCTCTACGAGATGGTCCCCGGCGCCCGGCTCGGTTGGGACATCGAGAAGCTCGTTGACGAGCTTGAGGCCCTGTTTGGTCGATCGGTCGATCTCGTGTCGCGCCGTGCGCTCCATGAGCGGCTCCGTGAATCGGTGCTCGCCGAGGCACAGGTGATCTATGCGGCGTGAGGTCGTCCTGATCGGCGAGATGATCGACGCAGCCGAACAGGCGCGCTCGTTGGTTGACGGCCTGGATCTTGCCGTCCTCAACGGGGATCGCCAGCGGCGAGACGCCCGCCTCTGGAACTTCACGGTGCTCGGCGAAGCGGCAGGTCCGATCGATGACGCGGTGAAGGGCCGGTTCCCGGAGATCCCCTGGTCGAAGCCTGTCCGTTTGAGGAATCGCGTATCCATGGGTACTGGTCGATCGACCTGGAGGTTCTCCACACGACAGCTGTCGACCTGCTCCCCGAGTTCGTCGCGCAGCTCCGCATCGCCCTCGCCACTCTGGAAGCCGAGGGCTGAGGCGGCACATAGGTAGGCAGAGTTCCGGTATGCCGCGCCGCCGCACCCTGAAGTGGAAATGGCCGGAGCGTCGACGGATCGTGGCGGCGCGGACACCCTCCGGCATGTTTCCCCCACCAGCAGGTGGGCCGCCAGGCCCCCGGGCTGAGATCGTTTGAGCCGCCGGCCACGAAGGTAATGGTCAGCCACGGCGCCAACCGTCACGCGCCGGTGCGACGGCGGCGACGTCGGCACCGAACGTGCTGGCGAGGGCGCTGGACGCGTCAGCCTCGTCACCGAGGTAGTCGTCGACCGCCCGGCGGATGAGCTCACCCATCGTGACCCCTTCCACCGCGGCCGCCTGATCGATGCGACGGCGCTGCTCCTCAGTCAGGTAGATCTGTGTGCCGGTCACCGACATACAGCGACCTATACAGCGTCCTCGAGCGCCATCGACGGCCGGCAGGGACGCCCATGGGCGGCGGCCCGATCGGGTCAGCTCGGCGAGGCCGGCAGGGAGATCACCCGGACGGTCGCGGTGGCCCGGGCGACGATGACGCCGTCACCATCGACGAGGTCGGCTTCCACGAACGAGATCGTTCCGCCGCGCTTGACCACGCGCCCGTGACCCCAGAGCGGGCCGACTTGTGCCGGTGCCAGGTAGGAGACCTTCATCTCGAGCGTCGCCGCGAACTGCCCGGGTGGCAGGGTCGCGACCAGTGCCGGTCCCATGGTGTCGTCGAGCATGGCCGCGAGCAGTCCACCTTGGATGTCGCCGAGTGGGTTGGCGAACTCCGGTCGACCCTCGTACCGCACGACGATGGTGCCTCTGCCCGGATCGATCTCCTCGAGCTGCCAGCCGAGAAGCTGGGCCACCGGCGGCATCGCAGCTCGACCTTCGATGGCGTCCCAGAAGGGGCCTGAACGGTCCGGACCCTTGTCACTCACGGTTCGATCGTTGCACGTGGGCGATGCTCATGCCGGCCGACCGTGCCCGTCGAGCGAGGGGGAGCATCCGCCGTTCGAGAAGCACCCGCCCGCAGGGTGCCGATCGGGGACATGCGCCGGGGTGGTGGATCTGGTGCCGTACCGGCGCGGAGCTGAGCCCGGCGACGCTGTCAGGGGCGGACGAGCACGCCGAGCAGGGCCTGGAGCTTGGCGCGGGTCTCGATGAGCTCGGTGGCCGGGTCGCTGTCGGCGACGATGCCGTTGCCGCCGAAGACCCGGGCCTCGGCGCCATCGATCACGGCGCTGCGGATCCCCACCGCCCACGTGCCGTTCCCCTGACCGTCGAGCCACCCGACGGCCCCGGCGTAGGGGCCCCGGTCGAAGCCCTCGAGCTCGGCGATGGCATCGAGCGCTGCGGCGCGGGGGCGGCCGCACACCGCCGGTGTCGGGTGCAGGGCGGCCACCAGGTCGAGCGCCGAGGGCGCGGGCGACGAGAGGTGTCCCGACACGGTGGTGGCCAGGTGGGTCACGTTGGGCAGGGCGACGACTGATGGCTCGGCCTCGAAGTCGAGGAACGAGCAGAACGGCACCAGGGCGTCGTACACGGCGTCGATCGTGACCTGGTGCTCGTGGCGGTAGGAAGGCGAGGCGAGCAACCCGGCCACTGCGTCGGCGTCGGCCGCGGGGTCGCCCCGGCGGGGGGCGGTGCCGGCCATGGGCTGGGAGGTGACCTCGTCACCGGCCCGTCCCACCAGCAGCTCGGGGCTGGCCCCGACGAAGCCGTCGACGGAGAACACGTAGCACCCGGGGAAGCCCAGGGTGAGACGGCGCAGGATGGCGGCCACGTCGAACGGCGCGTCGGCGCTGACGTGCACCTCGCGGGCCAGCACCACCTTGTCGAGTCGCCCGGAGCGGATCAGTGCGGTCGCGGCGGCCACCGAGTCGCACCACTCGGCGGGCGACCGGGCGCTGGCCACGGTGAAGCGACCGGGGCCGAGGCCGGGCACCGGCGGTCGGCCCAGGGCCGCCACGTCGACCGCGACCGGGTCGGCGGGTGGGTCATCGGCGGTGCCCACGGTGGTGACCCACCCGCTTCGGTCGGTGCCGCGCCCGACGACGAGGGCCGGGATCGTCAGGCGACCCGTGGCATCAGGGTGGAATGGGACGACGCCGAGGGCGACTGGTCCGGTTCCCGGTCGGGTGACGGGATCGTCGATCTGTGCGGCGGCGAGGGCCTCGGCCGCGACATCGGGGGGCAGGCGGGCAACCACCCCTCGTCCGGCCAGAGCGGCGCCGTCAGCCCGGGCGAAGAGGAGCGCATCGCTGCCGGCGACCGCTACTGGGTCGAGGGGCTCGGCGAGGGGCCGGGTGATCGCGACCAGCTCGGGCCAGGGCACCTCGCCGGTGCGGGTCATGGGTCGGGGACAGGCTCGACGCCCGCCGCGTCGCAGGCGTCGGGGACGGGCCCGGCGTCCGCTGCGCCGCGCGTGGCGGTCACCAGGCGGGCGATGCCCACCGTGAGCAGGTCGTGGCGGGGAGCGGTGAACCCGGCCTCGTCGAGCAGGGCGAGCATGCGCTCGGCCGACGGCAGGTACGACACCGACTTCGGGAGGTAGCGGTACGCGGCCGGGTCCGACAGCAGGCCGCCGAGGCGGGGCACGACCCTGCCGAAGTACAGGGCGTGGCCGGCCCGCAGCACCGGGTTGGGCGGCTCGGCCACCTCGAGCAGGGCGATGCGTCCACCGGGGCGCAGCACCCGGGCCAGCTCGATGAAGAACCGCGGCAGCTCCTCGAGGTTCCGCAGGGCGAAGCCGCACGTGACACCGTCGATGGAGCCGTCGGGCACCGGGAGGCGCAGGACGTCGCCGTGCACGAGGGGAGCCCGGGTGCGCGCCGCGGCGAGCATCCCGAACGAGAGGTCGACCCCGACGGGGCGGTGTCCGCCCCGGACGAGCTCGGTGCAGAGGTCGCCGGTGCCACAGGCCAGGTCGAGCACGAGGGAGCCGATCGGGAGGTCGAGGTCACGCACCGTGCGCCGCCGCCACCCGACGTCCATCCGGAACGTCATCACCCGGTTCACCAGGTCGTAGCGGGGGGCGATGGTGTCGAACATCACCCGGACGGCCTGGACCTTCTCCTCACCGCTCGGCAGGCGGTCGGCGTCGGGAAGAGCTCCGGTGGCGATCGGGCGGCCGGACGGAGCGGGGCGAGAGGTCACGGCGGCGAGGATACGGGGGACAGGCCGACGACGACGGACCGGACCCTACCTGCTCGGTGCTGTCGCCGAACTGGTAGGGAGATCGGGGGTCCCAGGCCCCGGATCCACTACCGGTTCGGTGTGGTCGTCGAACTGGTACGGAGATCGGGGGTTCCCGCCCCCAGAACCGCTACCGGTTCGCCGGGTCGTCCGGCGCCGCCTCGGCCTGGGCGCGGGCCCAGCGGTAGTCGGCCTTGCCGGCGGGGGAGCGCACCACCTGCGGAACGAAGACGAAGTCCTTGGGAAGCTTGTAGCGCGCCACGTGGGTCGCGGCCTCGGCCAGAAGGCCCGGAACGTCGGCCGCAGCCCCTTCCACCAGCTGCACCACGGCCACGACCTCGTGGCCCCAGCGCTCCGACGGGCGCCCGGCCACCACCACGTCGGCCACCGAGGGGTGGGGGGCGAGGGCCATCTCGACCTCCTCGGCGAAGATCTTCTCGCCGCCGGAGTTGATGGTGACCGAGTCCCGGCCGAGCAGCTCGATGATGCCATCGGCGCGCCAACGGGCCCGGTCGCCGGGCACGGCGTAGCGCACGCCGTCGAGCACGGGGAAGGTGCCCGCGGTCTTCTCGGCGTCACCGAGGTAGCCCAGGGGCACGTAGCCGCGCTGGGCCAGCCACCCGGTCTCCTCGGCGCCGGGCTCGAGCAGGCGGGTGGTGGCGGCGTCGATGACCACCGTGTCGGGCCCCGGTGTGAAGGTACCGGTCGACGCCGCGCCCTTGACCGAGGTCTGTCCCATCTGGGCGCCGGTCTCCGAGGCGCCCACCGCGTCGAGCAGGAAGATGTCGGGCAGGTGCTCCAACATGCGGTCCTTCAGCGCCGCGGTCATCGGTGCCCCCCCGTTGACCACCGCCAGCAGGTCGGGCAGGTGGCGAGGCCGGCGCTCGAGCTCGTCGATCAGCGGGCGGGCGAAGGCGTCACCCACCAGCTGCAGGGTGTTGATGCGCTCGCGCTCGGCGAGCTCCCACACCACGACCGGGTCGAGGCGGCTCGGGTCGTCGGGGATGACGATGGTCCCGCCGCCGGTGAAGGTGTTGAACGTGAGCCACTGGGCGGCGCCGTGCATGAGGGGAGGGGTCACAATGGCCCGGGCGCCGCCCCCGGCCCCCGACGCGACGACGGCGTCGAGGTCAGGGTGCACCTCGGATGAGCCGAAGGGGCGGCCCCCCATGGCGCCGACGTAGATGTCGTGCTGGCGCCAGAGGACCCCCTTGGGCATCCCGGTCGTGCCGCCGGTGTAGAGGATGTAGAGGTCGTCGGGCGAGGGCTCGGTGGCCGGTGGGTCACCCGGCGCGCCGGCGAGGGCGGCCTCGTAGTCGAGGGCGCCGGGCAGCAGCGCCTCGCCGGTCTCGTCCGCGACCTGCAGCAGCAGCCGCAGGTCCGGGAGCTGGTCGCGGATCTCGCTGAGCACCGGCGCGAAGCGGGCGTGGTAGACGATGCCGGTCGCGGCCGAGTCGCGCAGCAGGTACAGCAGCTCCTCGGCCACGTAGCGGTAGTTGACGTTGAACGGCGCCACCCGGGCGCCGTAGGCGCCGAGCATGCCCTCGACGTACTCGTTGCCGTTGTAGAGGTAGAGGCCGATGTGGTCCTGGTGACTCTCGTGGCCGCCGAGCCCGGCGCGCTCACGGTGGGCGCCGAGACCGGCGTCGGCGAGCACCCGGGCCAGGCGGTGGCTGCGGTCCGCCACGTCGGCGTAGGTGAGGCGTCGGTCGCGGAAGACGATCGCCTCGCGCTCGGGGTAGGCCCCGGCGACGGCATCGAAGACGGTGGCGAGGTTGAACTCCTGGGGCACGGGGGTCCTCGGGTCGATGGCTCGGACCGCAAAGACTAGTGACCGGATCTGACGGTGCGTCAGGACGGGCTGCTCGTCCGAGGGAGTCGGACGCTTCGGGCGATGGCCCTCAGGTGCCGTCGACCGCGGCCGGGGAACGCAGCCCGGGCGCCACGCCGGCACGGGCCACGGCCCGGACCCAGGCGTGGTCCGTCTTGCCCGACGGCAGGCGCCGGACGGCGTCGACCGCGATCGTCCGACGCGGCACCTTGAACGCGGCGAGGTGCGCCCGGCAGTGGGCGTTCAGCTCCTCGTCCGCGGCCGGGATGCGGGGACGGTGCGCGATCACGGCGACGACCCGCTCACCCCACCGGTCGTCGGGCACGCCCACCACCGCGGCGTCGAACACCGACGGGTGGGCCTTGAGCACGGCCTCGACCTCGTCGGGGAAGACCTTCTCCCCGCCCGTGTTGATCGAGCTGGCCCCCCGCCCGAGAAGGGTCACGGCACCGTCGGCCTCGATGCGACCGAGGTCGCCGGGCACCGCCCACCGCACGCCGTCGATCACCGGGAACGTGTGGGCTGTGCGCTCCGGGTCGTTGCGGTACCCGAGGGGGATGTGGCCCCGCCGGGCGATGCGCCCGATGCGGCCGATGTCGATCCCGGGCACGAGGGGTGAGCCCTCGTCGTCGAGGACCGCCGTGTGGTCGGCGAGCGGGAACCGGGTGGTGCGCGCCGCGGGCTGACCCGGCCAGGTGACGGCGTTGCCCTGCCCCCCGGTCTCCGAGGTGCCGTAGCCGTCGACGACCGCGACCCACGGCAGGTGGACGGCCAGCTCGGTGCGCACGGCGGGGGAGAGCACGGCCCCGCCCGAGACGACCGCCACCAGCGAGCCGAGGTCCCAGCGCTGGGGCTCGGCGTTGAGGGCATCGGCCAACGGACGGGCGAAGGCGTCGCCCACGATCACGACCAGCGTGGCCGCCTCCTCCGCGACCAGGTCCCAGAGATCCGCGGGCACGAACGTCGACGAGGGGAGGATCAGGACGGTGCCGCCTCCGAGCAGGGTCGCCAGCGTGACCCACTGGGCGGTGCCGTGGATGAGCGGCGATGCGGGAACGGTCCGGGTCCCCCCGACCACCACCCGGTCGACGACCTCCCCGGGGCTGCGCGGGACCTCGATCGGAGAGCCGCCCAGGAGAGCGGCCGCCGATGCGGCTCCGAGGGCGGCGAAGACGATGTCCTCGTGACGCCACTCGACGCCCTTGGGCATCCCGGTCGTGCCCCCGGTGTAGAGCAGGTAGCGGTCGTCGCCGCTGCGGTCGGCGACGACGGGTCGGGTCGACGCCGCGGCCCTCAGGTGCTCCTCGTGCACCGCCCCGCGCCCGACGAGCGGGGTGATCTGATCGCCCTCGGCGCGCAGGGCGGCGACCGCCGGGGCGACGGCGGGACCGAGGTCCGGGCCGTGGAGCACGACGCGGGGACGGGCGTCGCGGAGCAGGTAGGTCATCTCCGCCGCGGTGTAGCGGTAGTTGACGTTGAAGGGGACGGCGCGGAGCTTGTAGGCGCCCAGCAGGGCGGCGAGGTGCTCGTGGCCGTTGCGCAGGGCGAGGCCGACGCGATCACCGGGTCCGACGCCGTGGGCGGCGAGGAGGTGGGCGGCCCGGTTGGCCCGCTCGTCGAGTGCGGCGTAGGTCAGACGGGAAGCCCCGGCGACCACCGCCTCTCGCGCACCGACCCGGTCGACCACGGCCTCGAACAGGTCGGCCAGGTTCCAGCTCCCGGCCATCAACCGACGGTAGCGACGACCGTGAGCGGCCACCGCATCTGCGCGAGGGTCGTCCCCGGCGGGGTGAGGCACGGTTCACGCCCGGCGCCATCCGGGGCTGACCACGGCCCCCGGGGCCCCTTGACGGGCCGTCGCGGCGTTGCGAACCCGGGGGCCGTGGTCCACCGTGGTACCGATGCTCACGGTCCACGCTCGACGCACCCGGCCCCGCCACCACATCGAGCGCCACCTCAGCCACCGGGCGGGGTGGCTGCGCGCCGCGGTGCTGGGGGCCAACGACGGCCTGCTGTCGACCGCCGGCCTGCTCGTCGGCGTCGCCGCATCGGGGGCGGGGCGACCGGTGGTGGCGGCCAGCGGGGTGGCGGCGCTGGTGGCGGGCGCGGCGTCGATGGCCGTGGGCGAGCTGTCGTCGGTGGCCTCGCAGCGCGACGCGGAGGAGGCGGACCTGGCGCGCGAGCGCGAGGAGCTGGTCGAGACGCCCCGCGCCGAGCAGCGCGAGCTGGCCGGGATCTACGAGCGCCGGGGCCTCACCCCGCACCTCGCCGACCAGGTGGCCGAGCAGCTCACCGCCCACGACGCCCTGGAGGCCCACGCCCGTGACGAGCTCGGCCTCGACCCCGACGACCTGGCCCGGCCCGGGCAGGCGGCGGTCACCTCGGCGTTCAGCTTCTCCCTCGGCGCGCTCGTCCCGCTGCTCGTGGCCCTCCTCGTCGGCTCCGGGGCGCGGGTCGCCGCAGTGGTCGCCGTCACCCTCGTGGGCCTCGGCACCCTGGGCGCGACCGGTGCCCGCCTTGGGGGCGCCCCGCCGCTGCGCCCCACCCTGCGCGTCGTGGCCGGCGGGGCTGCGGCCATGGCCGTCACGGCCCTCATCGGCAGCCTCTTCGACGTCGCTGTGAGCTGAGGGGCCTACTCGTAGTAGCGGAAGACGACCACGGCGACGCACGACGGCTTGGGGGCGCCCTCGACCTCGTAGGTGAAGGTCATGGTCACCTGGGCGCCGCCGGCGATGTCGTCGACCGCATCGAGCGAGGCACCGAGGCGCAGCATGGCCCCGACGGGCACCGGGGAGGGGAAGCGCACCTTCTCACAGCCGTAGTTCACGCCCATCTTGATGCCCTCGACGCGCATGATCTGCGGGGCCAGGCTCGGTCCGAGCGAGAGCGTGAGGTAGCCGTGGGCGATGGGGCCGCCGAAGGGCGACTCGGCGTTGGCCCGCTCCACGTCGACGTGGATCCACTGGTGGTCGCCGGTCGCCTCGGCGAAGGTGTTCACCCGCTCCTGGGTGATCTCGAGGTGGTCGGAGTAGCCGAGGTGGGTGCCCACCAGCTCCTTGAGGCCGCTGATGCCCTGGATGATCGTCGTCATTGGAGCATCATGGCCGACGTGACCCCGGCTCTCCCACCCTCGCCGCCGGGAGGATCAGGTGAACCAGATCTTCTGGTGGGCGCGGCTCTGGGGGTGGACGAGCAGCACCAGCTGGGCCACCGCGAACATCAGCCCGATCGCGGCGAAGAGGTTCGAGCTGAGCACCAGCAGGCTGAAGAGCACCGAGATGGCCGAGACCACGACGCCGAGGAGCCAGCCCCACCGCAGCTCGTTGGCGATGCCCAGCCCGGCGGCGGCGGCGCCGACCACCAGGGCGGTGCCGATGGGGAACGAGAAGATCCTGCCGTAGAGCACGCCGAACACGGCGTCGATGTAGAGCAGGAACATCCCGATCTGCAGCGTCTGGGGCAGCGACTGGTTGGTCCAGCGGGTGAGGGCCATGGCTGACAGTGTGGCAGGAGTGGTCCTCGCCGCGGGTGCCGGGACGCGCCTCGGGCCCCTCACCCGCCTCCGGCCCAAGGCCCTGTGCCCCGTCGGCAACCGGCCCCTCGTCGACCACGCCCTGGACCGCCTCGCCCCGGTCACCTCCGACCGGGCCGTGAACGTGCACCACGGCCGGCGGGCGATGGAAGCCCACCTCACCGGGTCGGCACCCGGCGACCCGCCTCACGTCTCGGCGGAGGAGGGGGAGCCGCGCGGCACCGCCGGGGCCCTGGGCGTGCTGCGCGACTGGATCGACGGGCGTCCCACGCTCATCACCAACGCCGATGCCTGGCTGCGGACCGATCTGGTGGCCTTCGCCCAGGGGTGGGACGGCGAACGGGTGCGCCTGCTGTGCGTGGCCGATGCAGCCCGCGGCGACTTCGGGCCCCTGCGCTACTGCGGGGTCGCGCTCATGCCCTGGAGCGAGGTGGGCCGCCTCGGTCCCGAGCCGGCGGGGCTCTACGAGGCGTCGTGGGCGGCCGCTCGCCTCGCCGGCGCGCTCGACCTGGTGGTCCACGAGGGGCCGTTCGTCGACTGCGGGAACCCGGCGGACTACCTCGCCGCCAACCTGGCCTGGTCCGGGGGGCCCAGCGTGATCGGGGCCGATGCCCGGGTGGCCGAGGGGTCCGAGGTGGTGCGCTCGGTGGTGTGGCCGGGGGCCGAGGTCGGCGCCGGGGAGCGACTGGTCGACGCCATCCGCGCCGGTCCGCTCACGGTGCTCGTCCGTTGACCGTGGTGCTCTGCGGGTCTTGCTCCTCCACCGACCGGGCTCGGTCGGGTGACCGTGCGGCGCGACGGGCCCTGCTCCTCCACCGACCGGGCTCAGTCCGGTGACCGGGCAGGTTCAGGCGGGCGGGGCAAAGGGCCGGGAGGGCGGGGCGGGGACGTGCGGAGCGACGGTGAGCGCCGCCTGGTAGCTCCGAGCCTGGGCCAGGACGGCTGCGACGTAGGGCAGGGAGTGGTTGTAGGAGAAGTAGGCAGCGCGGAGCTGGGCCTCGTCGGTGAGGTCGGTGCGCCCGGCGCAGAGGTAGGCGGCGGCACCGGCGGTGGCGTCGTAGAAGGTGTGCGGGTCGCGTTGGCCGTCGCCGTCGCCGTCGCGCCCCCAGCCGGCCCAGGTCGAGGGGATGAACTGCATGGGGCCGACGGCGCGGTCGAACACCGGGTCGTCGTCGTAGAGGCCAGCGTCGGTGTCGCCGATGCGGGCGAAGTCGCCACTGCCGTCCAGCTGGGGGCCGATGATGCGGGTGGTGGGGTATCCCCGGGCGCCCAGGCGGCCTCCGCCGAAGGTGCCGTGGCGGCCCTCGATCTTCGAGATGCCGGCGAGCATCCACCACTCGACCCGGCACGGGGCACTGGCGGCGGCCTTCACCCAGGCGTCGAGGGCCACGAGCTGGAAGTCGAGCCCGGCCCCGACGACATCGGCGCGCAGGCGGGGTGGGGTCAGGCCGACCTGTGCCTCCAGCACGGCGGCCTCGCGGCGGCCGAGCGCCTCGACCGAGTCGGCCTCCTCCACCCTGGTGCGGACCGCATCGGCCTCGATGTCGCGGATCTGCTGCTCGGTGCCCTGGCGGGCGGCAACGGCGTCGCGCTCGGCCTGCTCGGCCCGGCGGCGGGCGTCGCGGGCCCGGGTGCGGGCGTCGATGGCGGCCCGACGGTCGTCGAGCGCCTCGTCGACGTCGTCGGCTCGGGCGGCCACCGACGACTCACCCAGTGATAGGCGCACGAGGGCGTCGTTGACCCCGCCCTGCCCGCTGAGGACGGTGCCGATGTCCGACACGGTCGAGGACTCCGACATGTAGTTGGCGACCAGCAGCTCCCGCAGGGCGTCGCGGGCCCGCTCGAGGATGCGGAGGGCCCGATCGGCCTCCTGGACTCGGCGGCGGTGGAGCGCAACGGCCTCCACCCGCTCCTCGCCCCGGGCCCGCTCGTCGATGCGCCGCTGGGCCAGGAGCGCGACCGCAGCCTCCCTGTCGCCCTGCAGGTCGATGATCCGGCGACGCAGGTCGTCGCGGAGGTCGATGGCGTCGTCGCGATCGACCTCCGCGGCGAGCAAGGTATCGTCGGCCGCGGCGACCTCAGCGCTCTCGACCCGGAGCGCGAGCAGCGACGGCGACACGGGGTTGGTCGCCAGGGGGGTGTCGTCGAAGGCCGGGTCGGTCCCGGGGGTCTGGGTCACGACGCGGAGATCGGCCCCGTCCACTACTGCGCCACCGACGCCGGTGGCGCCTGCCGCGGGAGGCGAGGACGGCGTGGCCGCCGATGCGGGCAGGGGAGCCAGCAGGGCGCCGACGGTCAGCATCCCCACGACGAGGCGGCGGGCGCGGCGCAACGCGGCCGACCGGTCGCCTCTGCTCTCGAGCACCGTGGTCACTGCCATCGCCTTGGTCCTCCGCTCCGCCGGTGGGAGGCTACTCGGCGACCGGGGCGACCGGCACGGCGCGGCGGGTCGGTGACGCCAGCGCCGTGGCCCCGGCCGCCAGCTGGCCGCAGGCGGCGTCGATCGAGGTGCCCCGGGTGTGGCGCACCGTCACGTTGACGCCGCGCTCGGCCAGTCGGGACCGGAACGCCTCGACCCCTTCGGGCGAGGTGCCGCGCGTGCGGTAGCCCGGCGTCGGGTTGAGGGGGATGAGGTTGACGTGGGCGCGCAGGGCCCGGGCGTAGTCCGCCAGGCGCGCCGCGTCGCCGGGGCGGTCGTTGACCCCGGCGATCAGCGCCCACTCGAAGCTGAGCCGGCGTCCGGTGACCTCGATGTAGTCGGAACATGCTTCGGCCAGCATCGACAGGCCGAAGCGCTTGTTGAGCGGCACCAGCTCGTCGCGGAGGGCGTCATCCGCAGCGTGGAGCGATACCGCCAGGTTCACCGGCAGCTCCTCGTGGGTCATCCGACGGATCCCGGGAACGACCCCGACGGTCGACACCGTCAGGTGCCGGGCACCCAACCCGAGGTCGCCGTGGATGCGACGGATGGCCGTCCAGGTGGCGTCGTAGTTGGCCAGGGGCTCGCCCATGCCCATGAACACGACGTTGCCGAGGCGTCGGCCGTCATCGCGGGCCCGACGGGCGGCCCGCACCACCTGCTCGACGATCTCCCCGGCGCTCAGCTGACGGGTGAAACCGGCCTGGCCGGTGGCGCAGAAGCTGCAGGCCATGGCGCACCCGGCCTGGCTCGACACGCAGACCGTGGAGCGCTGGGGGTAGTGCATGAGCACCGTCTCGACGCGAGACCCGTCGGCGAGGGTCCAGAGCCACTTCACGGTGTCGCCGCCGTCCGCGGTGGCCTCGGTCGTGAGGGCCAGGCCCTCGGGGAGCGACGCGGCCAGCCGGGCCCGGAGGGCGAGGGGGACGTTGGTCATCTCCTCAGGGGTGGCGAGCTGGTCGTGGAGCCCGGCCCACACCTGGTCGACCCGGTAGCGGGGCTCGTCGTCGAGCAAGGCCCCCAGGGCGGTGCGATCGACGTCGTAGCGGGTCACGGGCGGCACCCTGCGAGGCTACGGCGCGCAGTGGGCGCGGCCCCCTACCCCGCGACCCGGGAGCGTTCGCCATCCTCTCACCTAACCTCACCTAGCCTCGGCCCATGACGGACGTGGCCCCTCCCGAGCAGCCCGGCTGGTACGCCGATGCCGCAGGGGCCTGGTGGTGGTGGGACGGGCGCGCCTGGACCTCGGCGGCGGCCGCCGCCCCGGACCCGAGGACCGGCGTCGACCCGGCCGTGGCCCGATCCCAGGAGCGCACGATGGCCATGGTGATGTGGATCGTGTTCCTGGTCGGCGGCGGCTGGATCGGGGCGTTGGTCTTCTACGTCGTGGCCAAGGACAAGGCCTTCGTGCGCCACCACGCGGCCGAGGCCCTCAACCTGACCCTCACCACCATTATCCCGCAGCTCCTCGCCCTGGGGTTGCTGGTGCCGTACTACCTCGACCTCATCACCAGCACCGACGAGGTCCCCTCGGTGACGAGCGCCTTCCTGATCGGTCTGGTGCTGCTCGTGAGCCTCACCCTGGTGACCTACGCGGTGGCCATCGTCGGGATCATCCGGGCCCGCAGGGGCCGCTGGTGGAGGATCCCCCTGCCGTTCCACCCGGTGCGGGGCGTGGTGGGTTCGGGCGAGGAGCCCTACTCGGTCGCCTGAGACCGAGAGGGCGCGCCGGGTCGGTGCGAGCGCACCCGACGGGTGTGCGCCGGGGTGAAGCCGAGCCGCTCGTAGAGCCGGCGGGCGGCGACGTTGTCGGCGTCGACGTAGAGCAGGCCCTGGGTGGTGCCCCGGTCGGCGAGGTGGGTGAGGCCGGCGACGACGAGCGAGCGGCCCAGCCCTCGGCCCCCGGCCGAGGGGTCGACGCCGATGACGTAGATCTCGCCGGTCTCGGGTTCCGTGGCCGTCGCCGGGTGCACCTTGGTCCAGCAGTAGCCGTCGAGGTGGCCTCCGGCATCGACGCCGGGGGTGCCGTCGACGAGCAGGAACCCGGCGGGGTCGAACCACGGCTCGACCATGGCCGAGCGCAGGCTGGCCACCGTCTCGCGGCCCTGGTCCGGGTGGCCCGCGAAGGCCCGGTTGTTGCACCGGACCCACGCCTCCTCGTCGAGGCTGCCGGGGCGCAGGGGACGCACCGGCACCGGACGGGTCGCGTCGAGGTCACCGGTCGCGAGCGGCAGCGACCGGCGCAGCAGCAGGACGTCGCGCCGCTCGTCCAACCCCGAGGCGGTGGCCACGGGGTCGACCAGGGCCTCGGGCTCGTCGGTCTCCCAGTGCACGGCGACGGCGCCGTCGGCGAGCGCCGCCTCACCGACGGCGAGGAGCAGGTCGGCGAGGGCGCGGGCTTGGGGACCCGCCGGCTCGGCGTCGGCGGGAAGGGGGGTGGTGGTCAACCAGGCCTCGCCGTGACGCCGGCGGGCCCGGGCCCGGAGCCCGGCTGCGGGGCCCGACGCCACCTCGCCGCCGTGGGCGTTCAGTCGGACGGCGGCCACGGCCGGACCCTACCGGCGGCACCCCGGATGCCGGGCGGTGCGGGGGATGGGTCCGCCGGCGCGGGGAGCGGTGGGTCCACCTACCCTCCGGGGATGGCCCGCCCTCGTTCGCCCAAGGGACGCGCCCGGGTGGTCCACGAGCGCCTGGCCGACACCTACCCGGGTACGGCGGTCGAGCTCTGCGCACTGGATCACCGCAACCCCTTCGAGCTGCTGGTGGCGACGATCTTGTCGGCCCAGTGCACTGACGAGCGGGTCAACCTCGTGACCCCGGCCCTCTTCGCACGGTACCCCACCCCCGGTGAGCTGGCCGGCGCCGACCCGTCGGAGGTCGAGGAGCTCATCCGGCCCACGGGCTTCTTCCGCAACAAGGCCCGGAGCCTGCTGGGCATGGCCCACGCCCTCGACACCACCTTCGGTGGCGAGGTGCCGAGCGCCATGGCCGACCTCGTCACCATCCCCGGCGTGGGGCGCAAGACGGCCAACGTGGTGCGGAGCGTGGCGCTGGGCCAACCCGGCCTGCCGGTCGACACCCACGTCGGGCGGGTGTCGCGCCGCCTCGGGCTCACCACCGAGACCGATCCGGTGCGGGCCGAGGTCGCCCTCAACCCCATGGTGCCCGCACCCGAGAGAGGTGTGTTCAGCCTCCGGTTGATCCTCCACGGCCGGGCGATCTGCCGGTCCCGGGTCCCGCAGTGCGCGGCGTGCGCGCTGGCCGACGTCTGCCCGTCGGCTGGTCAGCTCACCTGAGAACCGGCGGCGCGGCCGGCATCTCGGCGGCCGGACTGCGCACCCTGGTCGAGGACTCGACCGATTTCCCTCACGATGACCGCACCTGCGACCGATGGAGCGGGGTGGAACAGAACCCCCCCATAGAGACCGGGTGTCGGCGGCATCGAACCGTGGGCGCCAAGATCTCCGTCCGCCCTCGGCGCCTCGGCGTCGCGCTGCTGGCCGTCGCGTTGATCGCGCTGGCCGGGTGCCAGATTGATGACGTGGAGTCTGGGGTCTACAACGGTCCGGGAGCGGTCGAACAGCTCGAGAGGTTCGGCTCCTTCTCCGGCCGCGCCCAGACCTACGCGACCGACTACGTCCCATACAGCAACGGGTGGGCCACGGACTTCAACCCGACCTGGCTGGTCGACCCGTGGTCCCGGTGGGTGGCAGAGGAACCCGGGCGACGCCTCGTCCTCGGCCTTCCACTGCTGCAGGAGAGCCACCGGGGCCAGTTCGCACTCGGTGCGGCGGGGGCCTTCGACCAGCACTTCGTGGGCCTCGGTCGCACCCTGGTGGCGAAGGGTCTCGGCCACTCGGTCATCCGCTTGGGCTACGAGGCCAACAACCCCAACATCGGACCGTGGCAGGCAACCGACGACCCCGCTGGCTACGTCCGGATGTACCGCCACGTTGTGTCGGTCCTGCGAGCGATCCCCGGAGCCCGGTTCACCTTCGACTGGAACCCCTGCACCGGTCTCACCGGGGGCCGGGCCCTCACGTCGTACGAGTCCTTCTACCCCGGCAACGATGTCGTCGACATCATCGGACAGAACGTCTACGACGTGAAGTGGAGAGATCCCGGCGTCACGCCCGCAGAGCGGTGGTCCCACATCGTGAACCGGCCGCTCGGTCTGAAGGCGCATCGGGACTTCGCCCGGGCGCATCGCAAGCCCATCAGCTTCCCCGAGTGGGGCCTCTACGCCCCGGGTGACCAGTACGCCGGCGGGGGAGACAACCCCTACTTCGTCGACCGCATGGCCGATTGGATGGCCGCCAACGATGTCGTCTACCAGGCCTACTTCAACTGGGACTGGGGCGGAGGGGTGCTGTCGGACTTCCCCAACGCCGCCAAGCGGTACCAAGCCCGTTTCTGATCCTCCGCAACGACGCTCCCCGGTGGGGACGGCGACCCCTCACGGGGTCAGGCCCACGACCGACAGGCGGAACAGCACCAACGACAGGCCCACAGTGGCGGCCACCCCGATCGGGGCTGCGGCGGGCCGGCGCCGCCACCTCGCGACCGTCGACGCAACCCCATCGATCGCCGAGGTCGGGCCGGGACGTTGGTTGCGGAGGTCGAGGATGATGACGGCCAGGACGACCGTCAGGTAGATCATGGCTTGCATGGCGCTGATGATCTGGAGCCCCAGAGCGCTGCCGGGGTGACGGACGAGCACCACGGCCGCGGCGGGGACGACGCCGAGCACGAGCGTCGGCACCAGGTGGCGGGGCTGGAGCCCGGACCGGGCGCTCTGGCCCTTGGGGGTCACGGCGAAGCCGGGGGCGCGGCGTCGGATGCCGAGCCACATCCCGTACACGAACCCCCAGGTCGTCCACGGCCAGCGGATGATCTGGAACAGCACGAGGTCGAGCGACCACAGCTTGGCCGCCCGCGGGCGCAGGAGGTCCTGGCGGCGGAGGTACCAGAGGATCGCGCCCAGAAGGAGGGAGCTGGGCCAGATGTGGCCGTAGAAGCCGACCACACTGGTCGACCCCCAGCTGGCGCCGGTGACCACGGCGAGGGGCGGGATGACGGCCCCGAGGATGAAGATGAGCCCTTGAGCGAGGTAGTGGCAGAGGGCGAACCCGAGGCGGAGACGGGCCCGCCACGGTGCGGTGCGCAGCCGTCCGGGCGCCCAGCGGGTCAGGATCACGCCGAGGCTGCGGGCCCACTGCTTCTCCTGGGTCAACATGGCGCCCAGGCTCTCGGGACCGTCCCCGTGCGCTTCGGCGTCGATGGCGAACACGCCGTCCCAGCCGCCGGACTGGAGCCAGAGGGTCGTCGAGTAGTCCTCGGCCAGCTCGGGCCCTAGGCCACCGACGCCACGCAGCGCGGCGGTGCGGACGGCATAGTGAGACCCGATGCAGACAGGAGCCCAGCCGCCGTTGCAACCGGCTTGGATGGGACCGTGGAGGGCCGCCTCCTTGTGCAAGCGTCCCTTGACGGTCCAGCCCCGTGCGTCGTTCGCGTCGCACACGCTGGGGGCCGAGACGTAGCCGACCGACGGGTCGGCGAAGGGGCGGACCACCTCGGCCAGGTAGGTCGGCCCCGGGATGTGGTCGGCGTCGAGCTGGGCCACCACGTCATACCGCTCGTAGCCGACGGTGTCGTAGAAGTAGGCGAGGTTGCCCTCCTTGGACCTTGTCCGCCTCGGCCACTCGGCGCGGTGGTACTCGGTGATCCCGAATCGCGTCGACACCGACACGCCGTGGGCGGCGCACCAGTCCAGGGTCTCCTGCGACGGATCCTCGTCGGCCAGCCACACGTCGTAGGGGTGGGGGAACACCTGGGAGCGCATGGCGTCGAGGGTGCGCGCCAGCACCGACCACGGTTCCGACGGCGCCTTGGTGACCACCATGGCGGTGCGCAGCCGAGGGACGGGGAGATCCGGGTTCGGGCGGGTCATGCGGCACATGAAGAACAAGCCGTACGACGCGTTGGCGAAGAGCCATCCCAGGACCACGGTCGTCAGGAGCCGCCACCCTCCCAAGGCGCCGCGCTCGGGCGAGAGCCACCACAGCCAGAACCACCCGGCGGTGATGGCCCAGGACAGGACGAGGAGCCGCACCACCAGCTCTTGGGCGAACCCCAGGACCGGAACCAGTCGCCGAGCAGGGGTGGCGCGTTGCTCACCGGCCGCGGCCCTCGAATCAGGTGGAACGGTGGAGGCCGCGAGGTCCACGAGCACCTGGGGCACCGGGGCCACGCCGACCGGTCTCAGGCGCCGGTGTCGAGAACGCCGCGGCGATGGCGTTGGGCCAGACCCAGAACCAGCACGCCGGCGAGGATCATGACCAACGCGACGGCCACGAGGACCGAGAGGTCACTGGCACCGGTGCGCGCCAGCTGGTCACCCACGCCGGCGCGCACGCCCGACCCGCCAGAGCTCGCGGCTCCCGCACCCACCACCACCGACGCCACCGTCGCACCTGCTCCTGTTGCCTGCACAGTCATGTCAGAACCTCTCGTTTCGTCCCGTCGGGGAGGGTCCCCACACCGGCGTCGGAGGGTGTTGTCAGCTGCCCCCGGTGGAGTATCCAACGCGTTAAGTGAGCATGCAAGGCACCACACTACAATTCGTGCTGTGTTCTTGGTCACGTTACGTGACGGACGGTCTTCGAGCGGCACGGAGCGAGCTGGGCCGCCGGCGCGTTCCGGTGTGCTCACCGTCCGGCATCGGCTGTCAAAGAAATTCGAGGTTTCGCTTGCCGTTTCGCTGGACGGTGATTCCTGTGCGCTTACAATGACTCCCGACCAGGTTCCCGCCACCTGGTTCACCGCGACGCTGGGATCCGCCGCCCGGCGTCGCCCGACGGGGGCGCCTTTCTGGCGCCCCCGTCGCCTTTTTCACCCGCCCATCGGGTAACAGGTCCGTCGGGTGCGGGTAACAGGTTGGTCGGGTGATGCTCCCGCCGGCCGTCAGGCGCCCAGGGCTCGTTCGGCCCGCTCCAGGGCCCGCCGCACCGAGCGCAGGGCCCGCTCCGCGTCGTAGAGGGCCGCAGCCACGCCCTCGGTCGGGGAACGGTCGCTGGCTTCGGCGTCGGCACCGACCCGGACCAACATGTCGTTGACCTGGGACGACAGGGAGCTGAGGGTCGCGGCGGTGGGGAGCTCGGCATCGGCCATCGCCCCAGTGTGGTCCTCGCGCCGGGTGACGCGACCCCGGCGGACAACGGGTCGAGGGCGCCCCGCAGGCCGGCGATCCCATGGCGGCCCGGTGGCTGCGCTTCGGTAGCGTGCTGCCGTGCTCACCCGACTCGACCTGCGCGGCACCTCCGACGACGCGCTCGCCGACCTCCTCCCGCCGGTGGCCACCGACGACGAGGGCCCCCGCGCTGCGGTGCGCGAGGTGCTCGAGGCCGTGCGCACCGGTGGCGACGCCGCGATCCGCGCCCTGACGATGCGCTTCGACGGCGTCGACGTGGCCGACACCCGCGTGCCGCCCGAGGCCATCGTTGCGGCGCGCGACTCGGTGCGCCCCGAGGTGCGGGCCGCGCTCGAGGTGGCGGCCGCGGGGATCGAGGACTTCCACCGCCACCAGCTGCGACCGCCGTCGACCTACTCCCGCGATGGCATCCTGATCACCGGCCGGGCCCAGGCCGTCGACCGGGCCGGGTGCTACGTGCCCGGTGGTCGGGCCCTGTACCCCTCGACGGTGCTGATGACCGCCGTGCCGGCCCTGGTCGCCGGCGTGCCCGAGGTCGCCCTGTGCGTGCCGCCGGGGCCCGACGGCGAGGTGCCGGCGCTCACCCTGGCCGCAGCCGCCGTCGCCGGCATAACCGAGGTGCACCGGGTCGGTGGCGCCCAGGCCGTGGCGGCCCTGGCCTACGGCACCGAGACCATCCGGGCCGTCGACGTCATCGTGGGGCCGGGCAACGTCTATGTGGCCGAGGCCAAGCGCCAGGTCGCAGGAGAGGGGCGCGTCGGGGTCCCATCGGCCTTCGCCGGGCCGTCGGAGGTCGTCGTCATCGCCGATGACTCGGTCGCCCCCGACCTCGCCGCGATCGACGTCATCCTCCAGGCCGAGCACGGCCCCGGCGGTCGCGCCTGGTTCGTCACCTGGGACCAGGCCGTGGCCGACGCGGTCGATGCCGCCATCGGGGCCCAGGTCGCGGCATCGCCCCGGCGCCAGGACATCGAGGCCACCTTCGCCGCGGGCGGGCGCCTCGCCCTGGTCGACGGACCGGCCCAGGCCGCGGCGGTGGCCAACCGGGTCGCGCCCGAGCACCTCGAGGTGATCTGCGCCGAGGAGGCCGCCACCGAGATCGTGGGCCTCATCCGCCACGCCGGCGCCGTGTTCGTCGGTCCGTGGGCGCCGGCCTCGGTCGGCGACTACCTCGCCGGCCCCAGCCACGTCCTGCCCACCGCCGGTTCGGCCCGGTTCGGCTCGGCGCTCACCGTCGCCGACTTCACCAAGGACATCCACGTCGTCACCATGGATCGCGACGCGCTGGCCCTCGTCGGCCCTCACGTGGCCGTGCTGGCCGAGGCCGAGGGGCTGCCGGCCCACGCCGAGTCGGTCCGTCGTCGCCTGGCGGCACCCCGATGAGCAGTGTCGGCGGAGCCGACGCGTCCAGACCGGAGGGTGGGGTCGCCGGCGCGCCGGTCCGCCCGCGCCTCGGCCCCCGGACCGACGTGGCCCTCATGGCCGGCTACCACTCGCCCCAGGTCGACGTCGACGTGCGCCTCAACGTCAACGAGTCTCCCTTCCCCCCGCCGCCGGAGTTCCTCGACGCCGTCGCCGACGCGGTCACGAAGGTCGGTTGGCACCGCTACCCCGACCGCGCCGCGCTTCGCCTCCGCTCCAAGATCGCCGCCGCCCACGGCGTGGATGCGGGCCAGGTCTTCGTGGCCAACGGGTCCAACGAGGTGCTCCAGACCCTGTCGCTCACCTACGGCGGGGCGGGCCGGTCGGTCGCGGTGTTCGAGCCCACCTACGCCCTGCACTCCCACATCGCACGCCTCACCGGGGCGACGGTCGCCGAGGGGGCACGCGCCGATGACTTCGCCCTCGACGTGACCGAGGTGCGCCGGGTCGTGGCCGAGGCCGCGCCCGCCCTCACCTACCTGTGCTCGCCCAACAACCCCACGGGCCTGGTCGAGACGCCCGAGACCGTGAGAGAGGTGTTGGCCCTCGTGCCCGGGTTGCTGGTGGTGGACGAGGCCTACGGCCAGTTCGCACCCTGGTCCGCCCTCGAGCTCGTCGACGACGACACCCCCCTCGTCGTGACCCGCACCTTCTCGAAGACCTGGTCGATGGCCGCAGCGCGCCTCGGCTACCTCGTCGGCCCCTCGTGGGTCGTCGACGAGCTCCAGAAGGTCGTGCTCCCGTACCACCTCGACGCCCTGAAGCAGGTCGCCGGTATCCTGGCCCTCGACCACGTCGCCGCCATGGAGTCCCGCGTCGCCCACCTGGTCGAGGAGCGCGGGCGACTCGAGGCCGCGCTCCGCGACCTGCCGTGCGAGGTCTGGCCGTCGGGAGCCAACTTCATCCTCTTCCGCCCCACGTCGCGGGCCGGCGCCGAGGTCTGGCGGGCCCTGCTCGACCACTCGGTCCTGGTCCGCGACTGCTCGTCGTGGCCCCGCCTCGACGGGTGCCTCCGCGTCACCGTCGGCACCACCGACGAGGACGACCGCTTCCTCGCCGCCCTCCGGGAGATCCTCCGATGACCGCCGCCCTCGGCCCCCGCGCCGCCAGCCGCCAGCGCACGACCAAGGAGACGGCGATCTCGATCACGCTCGACGTCGACGGCCCCCGGGGCGAGGTGTCGGCATCGACGGGACTGCCGTTCTTCGACCACATGCTCGACCAGATCGGCCGTCACGCCGGCTTCGACCTGGCCCTCGACGCCACCGGAGACCTGCACGTCGACGGCCACCACACCGTCGAGGACGTCGGCATCCTCCTCGGTGAGACGTTCCGGGAAGCCCTGGGGGACAAGGAGGGCGTGCGGCGCTTCGCGTCGGGCCTGTACCCCCTCGACGAGGCCCTCGTCGAGGTGGCCCTCGACCTGTCGGGTCGGCCCTTCGTGGTCTTCGACGTGGCCTTCGGTGAGGTCCTCCCGCTCGGTGACCCGCCGTTCAACCCGGAGATGGCCGAGCACTTCTGGCAGTCGTTCGCCACCTCGGCGGGCATCACCCTGCACGTCACCAAGCGGTCGGGCCGCAACACCCACCACGTGCTGGAGGCGATGTTCAAGGGTGTGTCGCGCTGCCTGCGCGACGCGGTGCGGGTGGAGGGCCGTGGGGTGCCGTCGACCAAGGGCACCCTCTAGTGGTGGTCGACGGTGCGCGCCCGCTCATCGCAGTCCTCGACTACGGCATCGGGAACCTGCGCTCGGCCCAGAAGGCTCTCGAGAAGGTGGGCGCCGACGCGCGCCTCACCGCGGACCACGGGCTGATCGCCGACGCCGACGGCCTGGTGCTGCCGGGCGTGGGGGCGTTCGGACGGTGCATGGAGGCCCTGGCCGCCGCCGGGCTGACAGAGGTGGCCGCCGCCGGGGTGGTCGATGCGGTGGCCGGCGGGCCGCCGTTCCTCGGGGTGTGCGTCGGCATGCAGATGCTCTTCGAGGGCTCCGACGAGACCCCTGGCGTCGCCGGGCTCGGGGCCCTGCCGGGGTGGGTCCGGCGCCTGCCGCAGGGGGTCAAGCACCCGCAGATGCAGTGGAACGTGCTCGACTGGGCCCGCCGCCCCGAGCCGACCGCGGGGCTGGCCGACCCCGCGTGGGTCTACTTCGTCCACTCCTACGCGGTGGAGGCGCCCGCCGAGCTGGTCGCCGCGACGTGCGACTACGGCGGCCCGGTCGTGGCCATGGTCGACCGGGGCCGGTGCTGGGCCACCCAGTTCCACCCCGAGAAGTCTTCGGCCAGCGGTTTGGCGCTGCTCGCCGGCTACGTGGCCGAGTGCCGGTCGACGCCGGCGGTCGCGTCCGGGCCGGGCGAGACGCGCTGATGGACCTGTACCCGGCCATCGACCTGCGCGGCGGGCAGTGCGTCCGCCTCACCCAGGGCGACTTCGCCCGTGAGACCGTCTACGGCGACGACCCCGTCTCCCAGGCCCGGGTCTTCACCGACGCCGGCGCCCCGTGGATCCACGTGGTCGATCTCGACGCGGCCCGTACCGGCGAGCCGGTGAACCGGCCCGTCATCGCCGCCGTCGTCGCCGCGGTGTCGACCCCGATCCAGACCGGGGGCGGCGTGCGCGACGACGCCTCGGCCGACGAGCTCCTCGGCGCCGGCGTGGCCCGGGTGGTGGTGGGCACCGCGGCCCTCGACGACCCGTCCTGGGCCCGGGCCCTCGCCGCCCGCCACCCCGGTCGGGTCGTGCTGGGTCTCGACGTCCGGGGCGACGAGGTCGCGGTGCGGGGCTGGGCCGAGGGCTCGGGCCGCACGCTGCTCGACGTGGCCACCGAGATGGACGACGCCGGGTTCGCGGCCTACGTGGTCACCCAGATCAACGTCGACGGCGTGGGCACCGGACCCGACCTCGACACCTACGAGCGGCTGCTCACCGAGGTCGAGACCGACGTGGTCGCCTCCGGCGGCGTGGGCACCCCCGAGCACCTGCGCGACCTCGCTGCGCTCGAGGCCGGCAACCGCGTGCTCGCCGGCGCCATCGTGGGCAGGGCCCTCTACGATGGGGCGCTGTCGATCGACACCGCCCTCGCCGCCGCCGGCACCGCCTGACCATTTCATCGCAGGTGAGGCCCGGGCCGAGCCGTGCCCGTTCTGAGCCGCCAACCGGACACGGGTGGCCGATCTGTGGCCCAGAACGGATCGCGGTCGTCATCAGGAGCCGAGGGCGACGACGACCTTGCCGGTGTTGCCACCGGTGAAGAGCAGGTTCAGCGCGTCGGGGGCGTTCTCGAGGCCCTCGACGACGTGCTCGGCGTGGCGGACCTGACCGTCGGCGACCCAACCGAACATCTCCATCTGGGCCTCGGGAAACCGGTCGAGGTAGTCGAGGATCAAGAAGCCCTCCATGCGGGCCCGCTTGGTGATGAGGCTGAAGTAGTTGGTGAGTCCGTGGGCCTCGCCCCGGGCGTTGTAGGCGGAGATGGCGCCGCAGCACACCACCCGGGCGCGCATGGCCAGCTGGGCCAGGCAGGTGTCGAGGATCTCGCCGCCGACGTTGTCGAAGTAGAGGTCGATGCCGTCACCGCACAGCTCGCGGAGGCGGGCGCCGAGGTCGTCGTTCTTGTAGTCGATGGCCCCGTCGAAGCCCAGCTCGTCGATCAGCCAGGCGCACTTCTCCGGTCCGCCGGCGATGCCCACCACCCGGCCGGCGCCCTTGATGCGGGCGACCTGCCCGACGACCGATCCGGTCGCACCCGCCGCCCCCGACACGACCACCGTGTCGCCGGGCTGGAGCCGGCCCACGTCGAGGAGCCCGAAGTAGGCGGTCATGCCGGTGACGCCGAAGACGCTGAGCGCCTCGGTGGGCGGAACGCCGTCGGGGATGACCTGGGCGGTGTTGCCGCCCTCGTCGACCACGGCGTGCTCCTGCCAGCCGAGCATGCCGAACACGGTGTCGCCGACGGCGTAGCTGTCGCTGTTGGAGGCTACGACCTCGCCGATGCCACCGCTGCGGACCACGGCGTCGATCTCGATGGGGGGCAGGTAGCCGGGGGCATCGTCCATCCAGGTGCGGATCGTGGGGTCGATGGAGAGGTACTGCACGCGCACGAGGGCCTCGCCCGGTCCGGGCTCGGGCTGGGGGACGGTCTCGAGGCGGGTGGTCTCCTCGTCGACCATCCCCGAGGGGCGGGTGGCGAGGACGACCTGGCGGCTGGTGGGGGGCATCGCCCGATCCTGGCAGGACTTCGTCGGTCGTGTGGCGGGCAGGCGGCGATCCGGGGCACCGCATCGCGGTGTGACGACGTCCTGGGTCTGGGTCACCCCCGGGGCTTCGGGGTTCTGGCCACCCTGGTGGGGCCCACGGGCGCACCAGGGTGGCCGTCTTTCGGTTCTGCGGCGGGTCTGCGGACGGCGGTTCTGCGGACGGTCTGCGGACGGCGGCTCGGATCAGATCGGCGGGCCGGGTGGGTTCCACCGCTCGATCACCGGGGTCTCGCGCTCCCAGCCGAGCGCGCCCCAGCCCGCCGGGTCGAGCGTCAGGTGGCGACCGCCGCCCGGCGCCAGTCCCAGCCAGCGGGCGGCGAGCACGCGGAGGTGGTGGGCGTGGCCGACGAGGGCCACGGTGCCCTCCACGGAGCGGGCCCGGACGATCACCGAATCCGCCCGGGCCCCGACCTGCTCCAGGGACTCGCCGCCGGTGATCTCGTCGTCCCAGACGGTCCAGCCCGGGCGCTCGTCGCGGATCTGGGCGGTGGTCCGGCCCTCGGCGAAGCCGTAGTCCCACTCGATCAGGTCCGGGTCGATGACGTCGACCGCCAGGCCCGCTCGCGCTGCGGTGTCCCGGGACCGGGCCAGCGGGCTGCACCAGATGGCGACCACGCCGTCGAGCGGCAGGCGGCCGGGCAGGTCTCGGGCCTGAGCCTCGCCGGTGGCGTTGAGCCCGATGTCGGTGCGCCCGGTGTGGCGGCGACCCTTGGCCCAGTCGGTCTCGCCGTGGCGCACGAGCAGCAGCCGAGTGGAAGGCACATCCCTGAGTCTGGCCGCTGGGCCCGGACCGGCGTGCCGTTGGGGGCGAGCCTCGCATCATCTCATCACGATCGACAGTGACGGGACGAGGCGTAGGCTGGAGCCATGCGCACGACGGTCGAACTGCCCGTCGACAGCCACGTCCACCACGAGCCGTCCGCGCGGTGGTTGGCGGCGATGTCCGGCACGTTCGCCACGACACCCATCACCCAGGGGCCCTGCTCCGGATCCTGATCCGGGGTGGCCTGACCGCCGTCGAGGCGGCGCGGGTGCTCGACGACGTGTGCGCCGACGACCGCCACGAGCTGTGACCGACGACGAGGCCGACTTGCAGGCGGTGCTGCGGGGCGTGCTCGACCAGCGGCAGGTGACCGACACGTACCTGGCGGCGCAGGCCCGACGACGCAGGCCCGACGACGGGGAGGGGCCCTCGCCACCTTCGACCGGGGGTTCGTCGCGTTGCACCCCGACGTCGGCGTCTTCGTCCCGACCTGACCCGCCACGCTGCGGACCTCGTCCTCCTCGCCGGCCGAGGCGCTACTCGGCAGTGAAGGCGCGGGCGGCGACGTCGGCGGGCACGCTCGGCGTCGTCGCGCCGAGGCCGCCGGAGGCCAGCACGGTCTGCGCCGCGGCGGCAACGGCCCCGTAGGCCGCGTTCGAGAGGTTGCTGCCGAGCGAGACCCGGCGCACGCCCGCTCCGGCCAGGTCGGCGACCGTGGGCCCGCCGGGCAGCAGCAGAACGTTCACGGGGACGCCGACCTCGGTCACGACCGTCCCGATGGCGTCCAGGTCGACCAGCCCGGGGGCGTAGACGACCTCGGCGCCGGCGTCGCGGTAGGCGACGAGCCGAGCGGTGGTGTCGTCGAGGTCGTCGACTCCGTGGAGGAGGTTCTCGCAGCGGGCGGTCAGCACCAGACCGTGCTCTCCGGCGCTGGTAGCGGCGGCGGCGACCCGGGCGACGGCCACGTCGAACGGCTCGATCCGATCAGCGCCCGGATTCCAGTCCTCGATCGAGACGCCGGCCGCCCCGGCGTCGGCCAGGAGCCCGACTGTCTCGGCCACGCCGTCCGGACCGTCGGCGAAACACCGCTGGGCGTCGACGTGGAGGGGCAGCTCGGTGCCCGCGGCCAGGTCGGTCACGTGGTCGACCAACACGTCGCGGGTGATGCTCATGTCGGCACGGCCCCGCGAGTTGGCCAGGCCGGCGCTGGTGGTGGCCAGGGCAGCGAAGCCCATGGCGGCGAGCAGGCGGGCCGAGCCCCGGTCGAACGGGTTGGGGATCACGAAGGTTCCCTCGCGGTGGAGGTCGCGGAGGCGGTCACGGCGGGCGGTGGCGGTCATGGGGCCGAGTCTGTCGAAGGCCGACGCGCCCCGCTGGCGGGATTCGGACGAAGACTCACCGGGCCCGACGCTTATTCGTGCCGGGTTGCGCCCGGGCCGGAACGGGCAAGGGAAGTTGCCCAGGCGGCCGGTACCGTCGCAGAGTGCGCACCGCCCGGGTGATCCCCTGCCTCGACGTCACCGGCGGACGGGTCGTCAAGGGGATCAACTTCGTCGGGCTCCGCGACGCGGGCGATCCGGTCGAGCTGGCCGCCCGCTACGACGCCGAAGGGGCCGACGAGCTCGTGTTCCTCGACATCACCGCCAGCTCCGACGACCGAGACACGATGGTCGAGGTGGTGGCCCGCACCGCCGAGCAGGTCTTCATCCCCCTCACCGTCGGGGGCGGCATCCGCAGCGTCACCGACGCCCGGCGCCTGCTGCGCGCCGGGGCGGACAAGGTGTCGCTCAACACCGCCGCCATCGCCCGCCCCGAGACCATCGCCGATGTGGCCGTCGAGTTCGGGACCCAGTGCGCAGTGGTGGCCATCGACGCCCGCCGCCGAGTGGTCGACGACCCCGCCGCGGGCTGGGGCGTCTTCACCCACGGGGGCCGCAACCCGACCGACCTCGACGCCGTCGAGTGGGCCGTCGATGCCGAGCGTCGGGGCGCGGGCGAGATCCTGCTCACCTCGATGGACCGCGACGGCACCCGCGATGGCTTCGACGTCGAGCTCACCCGCGCCGTGAGCGAGGCCGTCGGGATCCCGGTCATCGCCAGCGGGGGAGTGGGCACCCTCGCCCACCTCGCGAACGGCGTCATCGACGGCCGGGCCGATGCGGTGCTCGCGGCGTCGATCTTCCACTTCGGCGAGCACACCGTCGCCGAGGCCAAGGCCGTCATGGCCGCCGCCGGCATCACCGTCCGTCCTCCTGCCTGACGTCGACCGCGGGAGCCGGGCGCCGAGGGCCGAGGCTCGGAGCTGGGCCCGAGCGTCGGAACCGACGCCGAAGGCCCGGCCACCGGGACCGGTAGCGTGCGCCCCGTGGCCGACAAGCTCCCGATCAAGATGCTGAACGACCGCGTGCTCGTCCGGCCCGAGACCGACGGCGAGCGCAGCAGCACCGGCGGCATTCTCATCCCGGCGACGGTCACCACGGCCAAGCGCCTGGGCTGGGCTGAGGTCGTCGCCTCCGGCCCCAACGTCCGGTCGATGGAGGTCGGCGACAAGGTCCTCTACAACCCCGAGGACCGCTACGAGGTCGAGGTGCGAGCCGAGGACTTCGTGATCCTCCGCGAGCGAGACGTGCACGCGGTGGCCTCCGAGCGCATCGAGGAGGGCTCCACCGGGCTCTACCTCTGAGTCGCGCCGGTCGCCATCTCGTGGGAGGAACCTCAGGGTCGGGCCCTATCCTCGGCCTCCATGCCCGCCCTCACCCCGATCGAGATCCGCGCCGAGGACCTGGACCGGGTGCGCTACGACACCGACGGCCTGGTGCCGGCCATCGTCCAGGAGGAGGGCACCGGCGACGTGCTGATGATGGCCTGGATGAACGAGACCACCCTGCGGCGCACGCTCTCCGAGGGGCGCACCGTGTTCTGGAGCCGGTCGCGCCAGGAGGAGTGGCGCAAGGGCGACACCTCCGGCGACCGCCAGCTCGTGCGCCGGGCCGCGTACGACTGCGACGGCGACACCCTGCTCTTCGTGGTCGAGCAGGAGGGCCGGGGTGCGTGCCACACCGGCGCCAAGAGCTGCTTCTACCGGGCCTTCGGCTCCGACGCCTGAGCGACCCGAGGTGATCCGGCCCGATCGCGAGGCGTTCCGCACCCTCGCCCGCGACCACACGGTGGTGCCGGTGTGGCGCGAGCTGCTCGCCGACCAGGTCACGCCGGTGGCCGCGTTCTGCCGCCTCTGCCCGGGCGACGAGCCCGGCTTCCTGCTCGAGTCGGTCGAACACGGGGAGCGCTGGGGCCGCTGGTCCTTCGTCGGGCGGAGGCCCGTCGCCAGCCTGGTGGCCCGCGGGGCCGACGTCTCCGTCGAGGGCCCCGGGGCTGGCGCCATCGCCGCCGGCCTGCCCCTCGACCGGGGGATCCTCGCCGCCGTCGATGCGCTGTTGGCCCGCACCCGCACGCCCGAGAGCCTCGACCTGCCGCCCCTGCACGGCGGCCTGCTCGGCTACCTCGGCTACGACGTCGTGCGCGAGGTCGAGCACCTCCCCGACACCCCGCCGGACCAGATGGGCCTCCCTGACGCGGCGATGTCGGTCATCGGCGAGATCGCCGCATTCGACCACTGGCGCCAGCGCGTCACCCTCGTGGTCAACGCCCCCGTGGCCCCGGGATCGACCGAGGCCGAGGTCGACGACGCCTACGACGAGGCCGTGGAGCACCTCGACGAGATGGCCCGCGACGGCTCCCGTCCGCAGAGCGAACCGCTGCTCGACCCGCCGTCGGCCGACGACGAGCTCCCGGCGGTGACCTCCACCCTGGGCGGGTCGCTCTACGAGCGGGCCGTCGAGGTGGCCAAGGAGCACATCCTCGCCGGCGACATCTTCCAGGTCGTGCTCTCCCAGCGCTTCGACCTGCAGCTGGACGCGGATCCCTTCGACGTCTACCGGGTGCTCCGCCAGGTGAACCCGAGCCCGGTGATGTTCTTCGTGCGCCGCCCGGAGGTGTCGCTGGTGGGCTCCTCGCCCGAGCCGCTCGTGCAGCTGCGGAACGGCCGGGTGGTGTCGCGCCCGATCGCCGGGACCCGCTACCGCGGCCGCACCGAGGAGGAGGACCGCCGCCTGGCGGCCGAGCTGGCCGAGCACCCCAAGGAGATCGCCGAGCACGTGATGCTCGTCGACCTGGCTCGCAACGACGTGGGCCGGGTGGTGCGCTACGGCACCTGCCAGGTCGACGAGATGATGACCCTGGAGCGCTACAGCCACGTCATGCACCTCACGTCCCAGGTGTCGGGAGCGCTGGCCGAGGGGCGCACGCCCATCGACGTGCTGCGGGCCACGATCCCCGCCGGCACGCTCACCGGTGCGCCAAAGGTGCGGGCCATGGAGATCATCGACAGCCTCGAGCCGGCCAAGCGCGGGCCCTACGGAGGGGTGGTGGGCTACGTCGACTTCGGCGGGGCCATCGACACCGCCATCGCCATCCGCACCATGATCTGCCTGCCCGACGGGCGGGCGTCGGTGCAGGCGGGGGCGGGGGTCGTCGCTGACTCCGTGCCCGAGCACGAGGAGCTCGAGTGTCGCAACAAGGCCCGGGCCCTGCTCGCCGCGGTGCCGGCCGCCCGACGGATGACCGCCGCCCGCCGGGCCCACGCCGCCGAGATCTGACCCGGTGCACCGGGAGCCGTTGCGCCCTCCGCGGCGGTGACGTGAGTGGTGGACCCGAGGGAGCGGGGCCCGACGGGGCCAGACTGGCCCCATGGCCGTCACCGTCTCCCGCATCCGCCGCGACGTGGTTGCCCTGTCGGGCCCCGAGACCGTCGCCTACCTCCAGGGGCAGCTGAGCCAGGACGTGGGCGCCCTGGCCGTCGGCGACTCGGCCCTGGCCTTCGTCCTCCAGCCGACGGGCAAGGTCGACACCTGGGTGCGGGTCGACCGCGCGGGGGTCGAGACGGTGCGGCTCGACACCGACGCCGGCGCGGGAGCCGGCCTCATGGCCCGCCTCCAGCGCTTCAAGCTGCGCACCAAGACCGACATCGAGCTGGTCGAGGGCGTCGCGGTGCTCGCCGTGCGCGGCGCCGAGGTGATCGACGGGGTGCCCTCCGGGTGGCCCGGCCTGGAGGGCTCCGATGTATTCGACGCCGATCCCGACGAGCTGCCCTCGGACCTGCCCGTCGGTGCGCTCGACCTCGATGGCGAGGGCTACGAAGCCCTGCGCATCGCCCACGGCGTGCCCGCCATGGGCGCCGAGATCACCGTCGACACGATCCCCGCCGAGCTCGGGCAGTGGGTGATCGACGCGTCGGTCAGCTTCACCAAGGGCTGCTTCACCGGCCAGGAGCTCGTGGCGCGCATCGACAGCCGGGGCGGCAAGGTTCCCCGCCACCTGCGGGGCTTCGCCTCCGTGACCCCGCCGCCGGCGGCCGGGGAGGTCCTCTCGGTCGACGGACGCGACGTCGGCGTGGTCACCAGCGCGGCGATCGACGCCACCGGGCGCACCGTCGGCCTGGCCCTCGTGCACCGCTCGATCGACCCGCCCGCCACTGCGCTGCTCGCGGGAGCCGAGGTGCAGGTGCTGGCCCTGCCCATCGTCACCCCGGAGTAGGTGGTCCGATCCGAGGACACCCCGCCTACGATCGATCAGTGCCCACCGTCGCCCACGGGCTCCCCCTCAAGGTCCTCGAGCGGGTCGGGCCCGCCGACCTGGCGGTGCTCGGCTCGGGTGGCCCCGATGCGCCCGCAGTGCTGTTCCTCCACGGCTTCCCGACCCACGGGGTGCTCTGGCGCAAGGTGATGAGGGCTCTCGGTGACGAGGTCTTGGGCCTCGCCCCCGACCTGCTGGGCCTGGGCGACACGGTCGTCTCGCCGTATGAGGACTTCGGGGCGCCGATGCAGGCCGAGCTGCTGCTCGACTGGCTCTCGACCCGGGGGATTCCGCGCGTCGTGGTCGTCGGCCACGAGCAGGGCGGGGGCGTGGCCCAACAGATGGTCGCCACCCACCCCGAACGCATCGCCGGGCTGGTGCTGGTCGACACCGTGGCCTACGACAACTGGCCCGTGCCCCTCGCGGCCCAGGTCATGCGCCTGGCTCGCACCCCGGGGCTCGACATCCTCGCCTACGCCCTCGACCTGCCCCGCCGGGTCGGGGCCAACGCTCACCTCGGCTTCGGCCGAGCCGTCCATGACGCCGCCGCCCTCGACCCCGACGTGGTCGAGGAGTACCTGCGCCCGGTGCTCACCGTCGAGGGCCGGGAGCGGGCCCGACGCTTCCTGCTCGCGGGCGACGCCCGGGTGACCCTCGAGTGCGGGCCCGGCCTGCGGGCCTACGACGGCCCGGCCGCCGTGGTGTGGGGCGCCGACGACGCCTTCTTGTCGCCCTCGTGGGGCACCCGCCTGGTCGACGACCTGCGCAGGGCGCCTGCGCTCACCCTCGTGCCGTTCTGCGGTCACCTCGTGCCCGAGGAAGCGCCGGAGGCGGTGGCCGACGCCGTCCGTGACGTGCTGCGAAGAGGCACCGGAGCACACGGTGGCTGACGCCCCCCGTCGCAGCCACTACGAGGTGCTCGGCGTGCCCACGGGGGCCGACCCCGCCGAGATCCGGCGGGCGTACGTGAAGCTGGCCCGGCGCTTCCACCCCGACTCCCACGGCGGGCGCAGCTCAGCCGAGCGGGCCCACGCCGATCGGCGCATGCGCGACGTGAACGCGGCCTGGTCGGCCCTGTCAGACCCGGGCCGGCGCCGGGCCTACGACGCCACCATGACCCGGGCTCGCGCCACGCCTGTGGACCCGGCCCGACCGCCGGGACCGGGCTGGCGACCGCGCCCCGACGACGACGAGTGGCTCGCGGACTACAGCTCGTGGCGCGAGGAGACCGACCTGCTGCCCCCCGATCCGCCCGGGCCCCGCCGCCCGGTGCGGGTCCTGCCCGCGGCCATCTTCGGCGCCGCGGGGCTGGCCGTCGTCTTCGGCTTGGTGCTCGGCTCCCGGCCTCTGCTCGCCCTGGCCATCGCCCTCGCGGGCATCGCCCTGTCGCTCTTCGTGTGGATCCCCTTCGCCGAGCTGGCCCGCAGCCGCGACCACGATCCCGACCGCTGACCGCTGACCGCTGACCGCCCCCAGGAGACGCCCCGTGGACACCTACCTCGACCGCATCCTCACCGCCCACCGCGCTGCCGCGGCCGTCGATCGCCGGCCGCGGGGAGCCATCTTGGAGGCGGCCGAGAGGGCCATGTCCGACGGTCCCACGCGGGGCCTGCGGGCGGCCCTGGTCGCCGACCACGCCGCCGGGCACCTGGCCGTCATCGCCGAGATCAAGCGTCGATCACCCTCGAAGGGCGACCTGGCCGTCGACCTCGTCGCCGGTCGCGTGGCCGAGGCCTATGCCGAGGGTGGCGCCGCGGCGCTGTCGGTGCTCACCGAGCCCGAGTTCTTCGGGGGCTCCGCCGCGGATCTGCGCGAGGCGCGCTCCGCCTGTGAGCAGCCCGTGCTGCGCAAGGACTTCACCGTGGTCGAGGCCGACGTCCTCGACGCCCGGGCCATGGGCGCCGATGCCGTCCTGCTCATCGCCGCCGCCCTCGACGACCACCAGCTGGCTGACTTCCGGCGCCTGAGCGCAGAGGTGGGCCTCGACGTGCTGGTCGAGGTGCACGACGAAGCCGAGGTCGAGCGGGCCCTCGAGGCCGGGGCCGACCTGATCGGGGTGAACCAGCGCGACCTGGTGACCTTCAACCTCGACACCGACCGGGCGGTGCGCATGGCCCCCGAGGTGCCCGAGGGCGTCGTCCGCGTGGCCGAGTCCGGCATCCGAGGTCCCGATGACGCCCGACGCCTCGCGGATGTCGGCTACCACGCGGTGCTGGTGGGGGAGTCCCTCGTCACCCAGGACGACCGGGCCGGGGCCGTCGCTGCGCTGCGGGCGTCCCGCGGGGGCTGACCACCGGTGCCGAGTGCGGGAACGGTGCGGGGGAGACGGGGGTACGTCCCGTAGCATCGAGGAGTGTTCGTCAAGATCTGCGGCATCACCAGCGAGGAGGACGGTCTCCTCGCCGTGGCCATGGACGCCGACGCGGTGGGCTTCATCTTCGCCCCCTCGACTCGCCAGATCGCTCCCGTGGTGGCCCGCGACATCGCCAAGCGCCTTCCGTCGGAGCTCATCACCGTCGGTGTCTTCCGTGACGAGGCCCCCGAGCGGGTCGTCTCCGTCGTGACCTCGGCCGGCCTGCGGGCGGCCCAGCTCCACGGCCACGAGACGGTCGAGGCCACGCGCTACGTGGCCGAGCGGGTGCCGCTGGTCATCAAGGGCTTCCCGGCCGGCTCGCCCGACCTGGCCCGCGTCGAGGACTACGGCGCCGAGGTGGTGCTGATCGACGGGGCCACGCCCGGCGGCGGCCAGACCTTCGACTGGTCGCTGGCCGACGAGGTGCCCGCCGGCCAGAAGGTTCTCCTCGCCGGCGGCCTCCACCCCGACAACGTGGCCGCAGCCGTCGAGCGGGTGCGACCCTGGGGCGTCGACGTGGCCACCGGCGTGGAGCGCGACGGAGGGTCGCCCGGCCGCAAGGACCCTCGCAAGGTCCGCCTGTTCGTGGCCCACGCGCGCGCGGCGGCACCGCCCTGGTCCCCCGACGTGGACGACGCCCCCTACGACTGGACCGAGGACACCTGAGCATGGCCGCCGAGACGACCTCCACGTCTTCTGACCCAACGTCCGACGACACCGTCCCGGCGATGGGCGAGCCCGACGCCAGCGGCCGCTTCGGCCGCTTCGGTGGTCGCTTCGTCCCCGAGACGCTGATCCCCGCCCTGAGCGAGCTCGAGGCCGCGTTCCGCGACGCATGGGCCGATGCCGACTTCCGATCCCGCCTCGACGGGCTGCTTCGCGACTACGCCGGGCGGCCGTCGCCGCTCACCGAGTGCGAGCGGTTGTCCGAGAAGCTCGGCCTCCGCCTGCTGCTCAAGCGCGAGGACCTGAACCACACCGGGTCCCACAAGATCAACAACGTGCTGGGCCAGGCTCTCCTCGCCCAGCGGATGGGAAAGCACCGGGTCATCGCCGAGACCGGCGCCGGCCAGCACGGCGTGGCCACCGCCACCGCCGCCGCGCTGCTGGGCCAGGAGTGCCTGGTGTACATGGGCGAGGTTGACATGGAGCGCCAGGCCCTCAACGTGTTCCGCATGCGCCTGTTGGGCGCCGAGGTGCGGCCCGCCCTCACCGGCAGCCGCACCCTGAAGGACGCCGTCAACGAGGCCATGCGCGACTGGGTGGCCACCGTCGAGACCACCCACTACTGCATCGGGTCGGTGATGGGCCCGCACCCGTACCCGTGGATGGTCCGCGAGCTGCACCGGGTGATCGGCGACGAGGTGCGCGGGCAGTGTCGAGCCCTGACAGGGTCAGACCCCGATGTGGCCGTGGCCTGCGTGGGGGGCGGCTCCAACGCCGCTGGTCTGTTCGCCGGGTTCGCCGACATGCCCACCCGCCTGGTCGGCGCCGAGCCCGAGGGCGGCGCCGCGGTCGGCCGAGGCATCCCTGGGGTCGTCCACGGGTCGAAGTCGTTCCTGCTGCAGGACGAGTGGGGCCAGGTGCGCGAGGCGACGTCGATCTCGGCCGGGCTCGACTACCCCGGCATCGGCCCCGAGCACTCCTTCCTGGCCGAGTCGGGGCGGGCCGAGTACTTCCCGGTGAGCGACGAGGAGGTCGTCGACGCCTTCGTCACCCTCAGCCGCACCGAGGGGATCATCCCGGCCCTGGAGTCGGCCCACGCCCTCGCGTGGGTGATCCGCGAGCGCGAGGCGCTCGCCGGCCAGACCGTCGTGTTGAACCTCTCGGGCCGCGGCGACAAGGACGTCGAACAGGTGTCGGGCATCCTGGGCCCGTCGGCGGGGGCCGACCGGGGTCTCCGATGAAGGCCCCCGACGGGTTCCTCGAGGCGCACCTCCGCCAGCGGCGTGACGGCGGGGCCAAGCTGCTCGTGCCCTACATCACCGGCGGCATCGACCCCCGGTGGATCGACCTGGTGCGCTCGGCCGCCGACGCCGGCGCGGATGCCATCGAGGTCGGGATCCCCTTCAGCGACCCGGTGATGGACGGCCCCACCATCCAGGCTGCGTCGCAACGGGCCCTCGACCGGGGCGCCACGCCCATGTCGATCCTCGACGACGTGGCCACCGCCGATGTCGGCGTGCCCCTCGTGGTCATGACGTACTTCAACATCGTGTTCCGAGTGGGCGTCGAGCGCTTCGCCACCGAAGCCCGCGAGGCCGGGGTGTCGGGGATGATCCTGCCCGACGTTCCGCTCGAGGAGCTCGGGGAGTGGGCGCCGGCGGGCGCCGCGTCGGGTCTTGAGACGGTGATGTTGGTCAGCCCGCTCACGCCCCCCGAGCGCCTGCCGTTGCTCATTCAGGCGGCCGAGGGCTTCGTGTACGGGGTGAACCTGCTCGGCGTCACCGGCGAGCGCGCCGCCATCGGCGAGCGGGCGGCCGTGCTCGCCGCCCGGCTCAAGGCCGTCACCGACGTGCCCGTGATCATGGGCTTCGGCGTCTCGACGCCCGACCAGGCCGTCGAGGTCGCGTCGCGGGCCGACGGGGTGGCCGTCGGCTCCGCCCTCATGCGCCGGGTGCTCGATGGCGAGGGTCCGCTGCGGCTCGGGGCCGCAGTGGCCGAGCTCCGCGCCGCCCTCGACGCCTGATGACCTGCCCTCCGCCCTCCACTGAACTGGTAGCCGATCTGGGGGCCCCCGCCCCCGATGTCCCTACCAGTTCGAGGGCTGCATCCGAACTGGTCACCGATCTGGGGGTCCCGACCCCCGGTCCCGTGACCAGTTCAAAGGGGTGGGCCCGGTGAGCCTTCCGGTGATCGACGTGGGGCCGCTGGTCACGGGTCGGGGCGACGTCGCCTCGGTGGGGCGCGAGCTCGATGCCGCCTGTCGCCGCGACGGCTTCCTCGTCGCCGTCGGCCATGGGATCGACCCTGCGCTCCAGGCCCGGCTGGACATTGCCGCCCGGGCGTTCTTCGCCCTGCCCGAGGCGGAGAAGGCGGCCGTCGGGATGGACCGGGGCGGCCGGGCCTGGCGGGGCTGGTTCCCCGTCGGCGGTGAGCTCACCGCCGACGGGGCCGACCACAAGGAGGGCCTGTACCTCGGCACCGACCTGGCGGCCACCGACCCTCGGGTGCGGAGCGGGCGGCCGCTGCACGGTCCGAACCTTTGGCCGGCGCGCCCGGTCGAGCTGCGCCCGGCGATCGAGGCCTGGATGACGGCCATGACCGCGCTGGGCCACGCGCTCGTCGGCGGCCTGGCCCTCGGCCTCGGGCTCGACGCCCAGTGGTTCGCACGGGGGCTCACCGCGAACCCGACCCTCTTGTTCCGCATCTTCCACTACCCGCCCGTGGCGGCCCCGGCGGAAGGCTGGGGGGTGGCGGAGCACACCGACTACGGGCTGCTGACGATCCTGGCCCAGGACCACCACGGCGGCCTCGAGGTGCGGGGCCCCGACGGCTGGATGGACGTCCCGCCCGAGGAAGGGGCCTTCGTGGTCAACGTGGGTGACATGCTTGACCGCATGACCGGCGGCCGCTACCGCTCGACCCCGCACCGCGTGCGGCCCTCGGTCGGAGTCAGCCGCTTGTCGTTCCCGTTCTTCTTCGATCCCGGCTGGGACGCCGAGGTGCGCCCTCTGCCCCTTGTGGGCGACGCTCCGCCTGACGACGCCGCCACCCGGTGGGACGCCACGAGCCTCCGCGACCTCGACGGCACCTACGGCGACTACCTCACCGCCAAGGTCGCCCGGGTGTTCCCGGCGCTCCACGAAGAGACCACCCGCGAGTGACGCCGCGCATCCCCGATCCCTGTGATGGCCGACCGATCGCGGTCCCCTTGGTTCTCGTCGTGGCGGGCTACGGCCAGGGTCGGATTGGGGGGCGAGAGGTGCCCAGGGTGTCGGCGACCTGGTTGAGGTCGCCGATGTCGCCGGTGAGGACCGTGTCGCGGAGGCGGGCGGCGACGACGACGAGGTGAGCGTCGACGACGTCGGTGGTGCGGGCGAGGGTGAGCAGGCGACCCAGAGCCCGTCCGTCATCGAGGGCGTGGATCGTGACGGACTTGAGGAAGGCGGCGAGCCGGCCCTGGCGTGCGCCGTCGCGCCACACCTGGGCCACGACGGGGTGGGTGGTGTGCAGGGGGGTGCGGGACCGGTGGAGGACGGTGCAACAGGTGCCGCCGAGCCGTCACCGGAGGCGACAGAAGAGATCAGGCGACGGTGACGGTGGAGATCTGCCAGCCGGCTTCGCTCCTCGCGGCAGTGACCTTGATGAAGACCCCGGTGCTGCGGTTGCGGTAGTTGCAGCTGCTGGTCGGGAACTCGCCGGTGTCGCAGCCGTAGACCTCGAAGCCCTCCGACGGCACGCCGAGGAGGGCGGTGACCACGTCGCCGGGGGCGATGCGGGCGGCGCGGACCTCGTCGCCGGCCTCCCACGCCGCCTTGAGCTCGTTGACCGCATCGCGGGCGGTGGCGGCGTGCTCGGTCGGCCCGCTCGGCGGGGACGGGGGCACCGAGGTCGCCTCCGTGGAGGGCGTCGCCTCGGTGGAGGGGGAGGTCTCGGCTGCGGGCGGCGAGGTCGTGACCGGGTCGGTGGTCGACGAGTCGGAGGAGGCGCCGTCGGTGTCGTCGTCGGTGGCCCCGCACGCGGTGAGGGCGACGGCCACCAGGACGCCGAGAGCGGGGCCGAGGCACCGGCGCGAGCGCCGGGAGCGCCCGTAGCCGCAAGGGAGGTGTTGGGACACGGTCGGACCCTACGTCTCGGGTGCGGCGTCGAGGTGGCGGTGGAGGAGCTCGAGGGTGCGTGCCCACGCCTGCTCGGCGGCCTCGGGCGAGTGGGCGATGGCCCGGTCGGACTCGAAGAACCAGTGGGCGGTGCCGGGGTAGCGGTGGACCTCCACGTCGACGCCGACGAGGCGCATGTTGGCCTCCATCTCGACCACGGCGTCGTCGGACTCGAGCTCGTCGAGCTCGGCGACGTGGACCTGGACGGCCGCCCGCATCGGGGCGAAGTCCACGTCGGTCGTGCCGTAGAACGCGGAGACGCACCCGACGGCGTCGGGCTCGCGGGACGCGACCCACAGCCCGAGCGAGGCGCCCATCGAGAACCCGACGACACCGACGGGTCCCTCGGGTGTGGCGGGCAGGCCCCGCAGCACGGTCACCGACGAGCGCACCAGCTCGGCCATGGCGGTGGCATCGGAGCCCTCGAGCAGGGCCTTGGCCTCCCCGGGGGTCGTGGCCGTCTCACCCGTGAACAGGTCGGGGGCGAGGGCGACGAACCCGGCGTCGGCGAGCCGGTCGGCGACCGACCGGAAGAACGGCGTCAGCCCCCACCACGAGTGGAGGACGACGACACCCGGCCCGGCCCCCGAGTCGGGGGCGACGATGTACGCGGTGCCGGCGTGCCTCCGTTCCCCGGCCATGGTCCGACCCTACGGCGGTTCGCCCGCCCCACCGACCTAGCCTGCGCCGAGATGTCTCACGTCGATGCCCCGCCCACCTGTCCGCTGTGCCGGGCCGAGAAGATCACGCCGTGGTACCTCGACGACGAGCTCTGCTGGATCGCCGAGTGCTCGATCTGCGCGCTCCCGATGGTGGTGCTCCGTGCCCACGACCGCGAGCCCGCCCCCGAGGTGAAGGGCGCCCTCCACGAGCGCCTGGCGGGGGTCGTGGCCGAGCACTTCACCTTCGAGCACTGGGTCGACGACCGCATGCGCCAGATCCCGGACCACTACCACGCCCACGCCCGGCCTGACGGGGGCTTCTTCGGTCACGCCGGCCTGCGTCGGGGCGCAGCGGCGGACGGCCCCGACGCATCGAACGGCCCTGACGCATCGCCCGGCCCCGACGTGTCGCCCGACCCTGACGCGGCGCACGGCCCTGACGCATCGAACGGCCCTGACGTGCCGAGCGCGCCGTGACCGGCCCGGTCCCGCCGCACGAGGTCCCCGGTGACGAGGCCGACGCCCGCATCACCGTGTTCGAGGCGGTCGGGGGGCGGCCGTTCTTCGACCGCCTGGTCGACGACTTCTACGACGGGGTCGAGACCGACCCGTTGCTCCGACCCCTCTACCCCGAGGACCTCACCGCCAGCCGGCCCCACATGGCCGGGTTCCTCGCCCAGTACTGGGGCGGCGGCACCGCCCAGTACTCCGACGAGCGCGGCCACCCGCGGCTGCGCATGCGCCACATGCCCTTCACCATCGGGTTCGACGAGGCCCGGGCCTGGCTTGGGCACATGGAGGCGGCGGTGCGGGCCCAGGGCCTCCCCGACGAGATCGCCGAGGCGATGACCGCCTACTTCGTCAACGCCGCGACCCACCTGGTCAACGTCGGCTGACGGTGATGCCGCACCCGGCCTCGGACCGCCCGGTCCTCTGGCACGCTGTCGGCCATGGCTGAGACCCCTGCACCCGGCACGCCGGCCCCTGCGATCACCCTGCTCGACCAGCACGGCGACGAGTTCGACGTCGCCTCGCTGGCCGGTCGGCGGATCCTCATCTACTTCTACCCGAAGGCCGACACCCCTGGGTGCACGACCCAGTCGTGCGGGCTCCGCAACGTGGCCGCCGACGTGGGGGACACGGCGATCATCGGCATCAGCCCCGATCCGCCCGCCAAGCTGGCGCGCTTCGACGAGAAGCACGGACTCGGCTTCGCCCTGCTCTCGGACCCTGACCACGAAGTAGCCGGGCGCTACGGCGTGTGGGCGGAGAAGTCGATGTACGGCCGGAAGTACATGGGCATCGTCCGCTCGGCGTTCCTGATCGGCGGCGAGGGCGAGATCGTCGAGGCCTGGCCCAAGGTCTCACCCACGGACACACCGACCAAGCTGGTCAAGGCGCTGGCGGCCCTCGAGGGCTGACCCGCAGTGGGCTACTCGCCCAGGCCGAGGCGCTCCGCGTCGCGCCGCTCGGCGTCGGAGATCATGCGGTCGCGGGCGAGGGCCACAGCGGCGAGGGCGGCCGCCAACAGCACCACCCGGCGGAGCTGGCGCACGACGGGCTTCGACAGTGAAGAGGGGTCGGGCACGCGCCTGAGGCTAGGAGGATCAGCCAACCGGCGTCGCATCGTCGGAAGGGCCCACCCCCCGGCCGGAACGGGCCCCGAGGCCGTCGCATCGCGGTCGTGCCCGGAGCGGGGATCGAACCCGCATGTCCTTGCGGACAGTGGATTTTGAGTCCACCGCGTCAGCCGATTGCGCCATCCGGGCGAGCCGTCGGATCGTAGTCGTCGGTGGCTCGGCGGCCAGTGCTGATCGCCCCGGTCGAAGCGGCCCGGTCGAAGCGGCCCGGTCGAAGCGCCCCTGTCGAAGTGCCACTGTCGAAGTGCCACTGTCGAAGCGCCCCGGTCGAAGCGCCCCGGTCGGGGCGCGCCGTCGCTGCCGGATGCTCAGTCGTGCTCGCCGGGACCGTTGTCGCGGTTCTCCTCCGCGAAGTCGCGCAGGGCGCCGACGTCGACCGCGTCGCACACCTGCTTGGTCACCCACGCGGTGGCCACGACCCCGGCTCCCTCGGGCAGCCCGTCACCGGGCGCCACGATGACGTCGTCGCCGGCCAGGGCCTCGACCCGCTCCCGGTCCGCGTCGGAGAGCCCGGCGTGCTGGAGGAGGACCCCTCCCTCCTCCAAGATGCCCACCTGCACGGCGGGCGCGATGGCCTCGCTCCGCACGTCGCGAGTTGACGGGCTCGCCAGGTGGGGGCCCGAGGTCGGTGGGTCGGTGCGGTACTCCGGGGCCTCGGCGCCCGGCAGCACGTGGACCGTGCGGGTGTCGAGCGGCTCGCGGCGGACCGGGCCGCACGCCCCCGTCTCCTCGTCGGCGTCGCCGCAGGCGGTGCCGTCGACCGCCGCCACGGCCACCGCGGCAACCGCGATCGCGCGTGCTCCCCACCGCGGGAGGTGACGACCGGGCGCCGCGGGCACCGAGGGGACCGTCGGAGGCGCGGCGGCGACATCGGGGGCGGCGACCACACCGCCCCCTGGAGTCGGGTCGCCGGTCGCAGGTCCCGACGGTCCTGGCCCTCGGGCGCCCTGTCGTCGAGCCCGGGTCACCAGGGCCACCGAGCCGATGATGACCGCCCCGCCGACGACGATGCGCGGCGTGACCTCCTCGCCCAGCACCAACGCTCCCACCACGAGGGCCACCACTGGGATCAGGTAGGTGACGAGCGAGGCCACGGTCGCCCCGAGGTCGGCGACGATCCGGAAGCTGAGGACGTAGGCCACGCCGGTGCCGACGGCGCCGAGGAGGAGCAGGGACCCGATCGGGCGGAGGCCGGGCACCACGCCGTGCGCGATGGAGGTGGTGATGGCGATCGGGGCGAGAAGGATGGTGGCTGCCGTGACCTGACCGGCGGCGGCGACCACCGGGGGGATGCCCATGAGGTGACGGGCCGACCAGCAGAAGGTGAGCCCGTAGCCCATCCCCGCCCCGACCGGGGCCAGCACCGCGAACCCACCGCTCTCGGTCAGGGTCGAGCCGCCCACCCCGGCCACGATGGCGACTCCGAGGAGTCCGACGAGCAGGCCCCCGACCACCTTGGCTCGCAACCGCTCCCCGAGGACGGGAACCGCGAGGCCGGCGGCGAACAACGGGGTGCTGGCGTTGAGCACGGCCGCCAGGCCCGAGTCGATGTGCTGGCCGCCCCACGCGAGGAGGGTGAAGGGGATGGCGGATCCCGCGGCGCCCACGACGAAGAAGTTGGCGACGGTGCGACGGTCGCGGGGGAGGGCGAGGCCCCGTACCCGGAGGAACGTCAGCAGGACCAGGGCACCGAGACCGGTGCGGCCACCGGCGACGGCGGAGGGGGTGAGGTCCTGGCCCGCCACCTGGATGAACAGGAACGACCACCCCCAGATGAAGCTCAGCGCGACGAGCCGGGGCACGGGCGCATCCTGGCAGTCGGATCCTCCGCGCCTCACCTCGAATCGGCGACGCCGGGTCGAGCGGAACCCGGGGCCGAGGGCGGCACCTCCTAGTGTGGCGCCATGGCCAGGGTCCTCGTCGAGCGTCGCCTCCGCGATGTGGGGACCCGGCTCAAGCGTCTGCGCGAGGAGCTCGAGGTCACCGACGAGCAGCTCCATCAGCTGGCCGACGAGGCCGACGATGCCCGGCTCCGAGCCCTCGTGTCGGAGACCCCGTCCGCCGAGCGCGAACACGCCGAGGCCGCGGGCCACGCGGACGCCATGCGGCGTCACCGCAAGTCGGTGGCCGACGAGATCGTCCGGCTCGAGGTCACCCAGGACGAGCTGCTCGATCGCTTCCAGGCCGGGCGTTCGTGAGGGCCACGGCGACGGCGGCGAGCGGGCCCCCGCGACCCTGGCATCCTGGCCCCATGACCGACGACGAAGGGCGCCGACGATGACGACCCGCGTGGTGATCGCCGAGGACGAGGCCATCATCCGCCTCGACCTCTCCGAGACCCTCCAGGAAGAGGGCTACGAGGTGGTCGCCGAGACCGGCCGCGGGGACGACGCGGTCCGCCTCGTGCGCGAGCTCCAGCCCGACATCGCCATCCTCGACATCAAGATGCCCGGGCTCGACGGGCTGTCCGCGGCCCGCGAGATCGCGGGTGAGCGCCTCGCCGCGGTGCTGATCCTCACCGCCTTCAGCCAGCGTGACCTGATCGAGCGAGCCCGCGACGCAGGGGCCCTCGGGTACCTGGTGAAGCCGTTCCAGAAGGCCGAGCTGCTGCCCGCCATCGAGGTGGCGCTGGGCCGGTTCCGGGAGATGAAGGCCCTGCACGACCAGGCCACCTCGCTCGAGGAGCAGCTCGAGAGCCGAAAGTCGGTCGATCGGGCCAAGGGGCGCCTGATGGACGATCACAGCCTCACCGAGGGCGCCGCGTTCTCCTTCATCCAGAAGACGGCGATGCGCGAACGCCGTACGATGCGCAACGTCGCCGACGAGGTGCTCGCCGGCACCCTCGTGCCCAAGCCCTGAGCGCGGACGACGGGTCGGGCGCGGGGTCGGCAGCGGTCCCGCTCCGATCCTCCCCCGAGCACGACGTCCTAGGGTGGCCGGCGCATGGCTGTGATGCTGATCGACGGGAACTCGCTCACCTACCGCGCCTTCTTCGCGCTGCCCACCGACCTGGCGACGGCCTCGGGACAGGTCACCAACGCGGTGTTCGGCTTCACCTCGATGCTGGTGAACCTGCTGCGCGACCACCAGCCCGAGGCCATCGTGGTGGCCTTCGACCGCCCCGAGCCCACGTTCCGCCACGAGAAGGTCGCCACCTACAAGGCGGGCCGGGCCGAGACACCCGACATCCTGCGCCAGCAGATGAGCCTCGTCCGCCAGGTGATCGACACCCTCGCCATCCCGACGTTGGAGCAGGCGGGGGTCGAGGCCGACGACATCCTGGCCACCCTCGCCACCCGGGCCCGCGACGCCGGGCGCGACGTCATCATCGTCACCGGCGATCGCGACGCGTACCAGCTGGTCGAGGACCCCCACGTCAAGGTCCTGTACAACAAGCGGGGCGTCTCGGACTACGCCTTCTACGACGAGGAGGGCATCGAGGCCCGCACCGGTGTGCGCCCCGAGCTCTACGTGCTCTACGCCGCCCTCCGCGGCGACCCGTCGGACAACCTGCCCGGCGTGCCCGGCGTGGGGGAGAAGACGGCGGCCAAGCTCATCAACGCCCACCGGTCGCTCGACGAGCTCTTCGCCCACGTCGACGGCCAGACCCCGAAGCTGCGCCAGAACCTCGCCGAGCACGAGGCCCAGGTGCGCTCCAACGCGGAGATGATGGTGCTGCGGCGCGACGTCACCCTCGACGTCGACATCGACGAGCTGACGATGGGTGAGCCCGACACCGACGAGGTGAAGCGCCTCTTCGAGTTCCTCGAGTTCCGCACCCTGTGGGACCGCCTGGTGGAGGCGCTGGGCGCGGATCTGGGAGCGCTGGGGGCCGAGACCCAGGTGCTCGAGGCCGAGATCGTCGAGCCCGCCGACCCCGACGACGCCGTCGCCCGCCTGGGGGCCCTCGCGGCGGCGGAAGAGGGCGCGCCGGTGGCCGTCGCCCCCGCGTTCGACGGGATCCCCACGTGGGACGCCGATCTGCTGGGCCTCGCCGTCGTCGTCGATCCCGGGACCGGTAAGGTGATGTGGCTGCCGGGCCCGGTGCTCGCCCATGACGACGTGCGCGCCGCGCTGGGCGATCTGCTCTCGGGCCCGGGTTGCCGTCCCATCGCCGCCCATGACGCCAAGGCCCTTCTGCGCTGGGTGGCCCGGACCGATCCATCGCACCGTCCCGCCTCCGATGTCGTCACCCTCGCGGTGGACACCGCCCTCGCGTCGTACCTGATCGATCCCGCCGAGGGGCGCTACGACCTGGCGCCGCTGCTCGTGCGCTACGCCCAGGCCGAGCTGGCCGTCGACGACGACGCCGCCCCCGAGGGACAGCTCGCGTTCGCATCCGACGATGGCGACGACGCCGAGGGTCGAGCGGCCCGCACCGCCAGTCGCAGCGCCCTCGGCGTGGCCCACCTCTCCGGGCCGCTCCTCGCCGCCCTCGACGCCCAGGGCCTGCGCACCCTCCACGACACCATCGAGGCGCCCCTGGTCGCGGTGCTGGCGGCGATGGAGACCGTGGGGGTCGGGGTCGACCGCTCCCGGCTCACCGAGATCAGCGATCGCATGACCGCCGAGGTCGCTCGGCTCCAGCAGGCGATCTGGGACGACGCCGGCGGCGAGTTCACGGTCAACTCGACCCCGCAGCTTCGCGAGGTGCTCTACGGGCGACTGGGTCTGGCGCCGGGCAAGAAGACCAAGACCGGGTTCTCGACCGACGCCCAGAGCCTGGAGAAGCTGCGCGGCCAGCACCCGATCATCGAGCACCTGTTGGCCTACCGCGAGGTCGAGAAGCTGCGCTCCACCTACGGGGTCGGGCTCCTGTCCGAGGTGGGGCCCGACGGTCGCATCCACGCCACGTTCAACCAGACGGTGGCCCGCACCGGGCGCCTCTCCTCCGATGCTCCCAACCTGCACAACATCCCGGTGCGCTCCGAGCAGGGGAAGGCCTTCCGCACCGCCTTCGTCCCCTCGCCGGGGTGTGACCTGCTGGTCGCCGACTACAACCAGATCGAGCTGCGCTGCATCGCCCACCTGGCCGACGACCCGGGCCTCATCGCCGCGTTCACCAGCGGTGAGGACATCCACACCACCACCGCGGCCCGCATCTACACCGTGGTGCCCGAGGAGGTCACCGGGGCCATGCGGGCCAAGGCCAAGATGGTCAGCTACGGCCTGGCCTACGGCATGGAGTCCTACGGGCTGGCCCAGCGCCTGGCCATCTCCGTCGATGAGGCCAAGCTCATCCTCACCGCCTACTTCGAGGCCTTCCCGGCGGTGAAGGACTACATGGATCGCACCGTGGCCGGGGCGCGCGAACGGGGCTACACCGAGACCCTCTTCGGCCGCCGTCGCCCCATCCCCGAGCTGCAGTCCGGCAACCGGGGCATCCGCATGGCCGGTGAGCGCCAGGCCATGAACGCCGGCATCCAGGGCCTGGCCGCCGACATCTTCAAGGTCGCCCTGGTGCGCCTCGACCGGGCCGTCGCCGCCCGCGAGGCCGAGAGCCGGCTCATCCTGCAGGTCCACGACGAGGTCATCCTCGACGTGCTGCCCGGTGAGCACGACGACATCGGCGCCCTGACCCTCGACGTCATGCGGGGCGCCGCCGATCTGCGCGTGCCCCTCGAGGTCAACCTGGCGTTCGGGTCGACCTGGGCCGACGCCAAGTCGTAGCCACCGCACCCGAGAGGACCAGCCATGCCCGCCCGCCGCCGTCGAGTCCCTGGGGGGATCGACCCCTCCGCCGCCCCACCCGACCGGGCGACGAGCGGCGGCCGCCGCGCCGCTCAGCAGGAGGCGGCCCAGGTCTTCGCCGATCGCACGCGCGCCGAGCGCGAGGAGCAACGCCAGGCGGCCCGGGTCCGGCGCGAGGCGGCCGAGCGCGAGGGACGGCGCCGCGAGCTGACCAAGTCCAAGGATCGAGCCGCGGATCGGCTGAAAGACGTGCGGCGGCGTGGGGCGGGGACCGAGGCGCGCACCGAGGCCGACGCCGCCTACCGGGCCGCCCTCGACGCCCTGATCCGCGACGAGCAGGGCCTGCCCCCGCTCGCCCCCGACGCCGAGCCCGCCCCGCCCGCTGACGGCCCCCCGCCCCCCGACGCCGTCCCGCCCCCCGACGACTGACCCGACGTGTGGCGCAAACTGGTGGCTCAGCGACCAGTTCGCGCCCGGGCTGGGCGGGCCACAGCGTCGGGCTCGGGCCACGATGGGGGGATGACCCGTGACCACTGGTTCGAGGACCTTGCTGATCACCTCGGCCCGACCTACCTGCGCTACTCGTTCACCAAGGGCACCGAGCAGGAGGTCGGCTTCCTCGTCGACACCCTCGGGCTGGAACGGGGGATGCGGGTGCTCGACGTGGGCTGCGGGCCCGGCCGCCACGCCCATGCCCTCGGCCGACGGGGGATCGCGGTGCACGGGATCGACATCAGCGATCGCTTCGTCGCCCTGGCCCGGCGCGACGCCCCTGCCGGTGTGACCTTCGCGCGCGCCGATGCCCGCGCCCTGGGCTTCAACGCCGAGTTCGATGCCGCCATCTCCCTCTGCCAGGGCGCGTTCGGGCTGCAGGGCGGTCCCGCCGGCGGCCAAGGTGGCGCGCCCCGGCTCGGCGAGCTCACCGGTGACGACGTGGTGCTGGCCGGGATCGCCCGCGCCCTGCGACCCGGCGGTCTGGCCGCGATCTCCGCGTTCTCCTCCTACTTCCAGGTGCAGAACCTCATCGAGGGCACGAGCTTCGACGCGGAGACCGGCGTGGCCCACGAGCGCACCACCATCAAGGACGCCGACGGCACCGACGCCGACACCGACCTGTGGACCACCTGCTTCACGCCCCGCGAGCTGCGCCTGCTGGCCCGGGCCGCCGGCCTGCAACCGGTCCACGTCTGGTCGGTGGAGCCCGGCCGCTACGCGGCGCGGCCCCCCGACCTCGAGCACCCCGAGCACCTCCTGGTCGCCCGGCGGCCCCCCGACCCGGCGCCGGTGTGACCGCCACTGTGGCCCCCTGCGGGGTCGGCGGGTACCCTGTCGACCTCGCGCGCCGAGTGGCGCACCCCCCCGGCGTGCCCCTGGGCCCGGCGGCCCGGCAACCCCGTCCATCGACTCCCTGCCCCTACGAGAAGAGCTCCCTCAGTGTCCGACCAGACCACCCTCACCGCCCCTGACGAAGAGGCCTACGTCCCCCGCGTGATCGCGTTCGACGACCTCGACATCGACTTCGACGCCGCGATCGACGCCAGCATGGTCAGCGTCGAGGACGGCCAGATCGTCGAGGGCAAGGTGGTCAAGGTCGACAAGGACGAGGTCCTGCTCGACATCGGCTTCAAGACCGAGGGCGTCATCCCCGCCCGCGAGCTGTCGATCCGCAACGACATCGACCCGTCCGAGATCGTGTCCTTCGGCGACGAGATCGAGGCCCTCGTCCTCACCAAGGAGGACAAGGACGGCCGCCTCGTCCTGTCCAAGAAGCGGGCTCAGTACGAGCGGGCGTGGGGCGACATCGAGGCCACCAAGGAGCGCGAGGGCGTCGTCACCGGTCCGGTCATCGAGGTCGTCAAGGGTGGCCTCATCGTCGACATCGGCCTGCGCGGCTTCCTCCCCGCGTCGCTGGTCGAGCTGCGCCGGGTGCGCGACCTCCAGCCGTACGTGGGCCAGGAGCTCACGGCCAAGATCATCGAGCTCGACAAGAACCGCAACAACGTGGTGCTGTCCCGCCGGGCCTGGCTCGAGGAGACCCAGAAGGAGCAGCGCGAGGAGTTCCTCGACAACCTGAAGCCGGGCGAGGTCCGCAAGGGCGTGGTGTCCAGTGTCGTCAACTTCGGCGCCTTCGTCGACCTCGGGGGCATGGACGGGCTCATCCACGTCTCGGAGCTGTCGTGGAAGCACGTCGACCACCCCGGCTCGGTCGTCGCCGTCGGTGACGAGGTATCGATCCAGGTGCTCGACGTCGACCGCGACCGCGAGCGCATCAGCCTCTCGCTCAAGGCCACCCAGCAGGATCCGTGGCAGGAGTTCGCCACCTCGCACCGCGTGGCCGAGCTGGTCTACGGCCGGGTCACCAAGCTGGTGCCCTTCGGCGCCTTCGTCCAGGTGGGCGACGGCATCGAGGGCCTGGTCCACATCTCGGAGATGTCGGCGCACCACGTCGACCTCCCCGAGCAGGTCGTCACGCCGAGTGAGGAGCTGTGGGTCAAGATCATCGACCTCGACCTCCAGCGTCGCCGCATCAGCCTGTCGATCAAGCAGGCCGCCGAGGGCGGCGTCGTGTCCGCCGAGTACCAGGAGCACTTCGGCGAGCACGCGTACGACAACGAGGGCAACTTCATCGCCACCGAGTGGGCGGAAGACCCCGCGGTCGAGGAGGCCTGGGCTGAGTACGAGGCTGAGCAGGGGTTCGCGACCGAGGCCCCCCCCGTCGCCGAAGCTGCCCCACCCGCGGTCGGCCCCGCCGCCGCGGAAGATGTCGCGGCCGACCCCGCCGCCGAGCCGTTCGCCGCGGCCGCCGCCGCACCGGTCGCCGAGGCTCCCCCCGTCGACGACGTCGAGGAACCCGGGCCGGCCTGATCCCGACCCACGGGCCGGGGCCCAGGCCCCGGGCGAGCGCGAGCACGATCCCGTCGTCCCGCTGTCGAAGAAGGTGGGGATCGAACCCTCTGGGACGGTGTGCGCATCTCCGAGGCGTTCTGATGCTCCCCCCGGTCGCGGTGCACCCACCGGACCGGGAGGTCGAGGGCGTACGGGGACGAACCGGTACCCTCACGGCCCATCGCCCCCGACGACCCGAGTGCCGCACCGGCTCCGAGCCGCGACGCCGGGCTCGCGCCGGGGTTCGCGAGGCGCGGCGGCGTCGGCCTCGGAACCGTGCTCGGCGGGCTCGCCGGCCTGTGGGGTCTGCTGATCGGGATGCGCCCGCTCTACGACAACAGCTTCCTCACGCACTTCGCCACCGGCCGCGTGATGCTCGAGCGCGGTGGGGTCCCCCGCACCGACCCGTACTCCTTCACCGCCGGGGGCGATCCGTGGGTCGTGCAGAGCTGGCTGGCCTCGCTCGTCTACGCCGGGGCCGAGGATCTGGGCGGCCTCGGTGCCGTCCGCCTGGTCAACGGCGTGCTCTGCGCCCTGCTCGCCGTGGCCGTCTGGACGCTGACCGCCCGCTCCCAGTCGATCGTGATCCGCGTCGCCATCACCATCGCGGTGCTGGTCGGCGCGGCCGAGATGTGGTCGGGACGCCCGCTGCTCTTCGGTCTCCTCGGCCTGGCGGCGGTGCTGCTGGTGGCCGACGACCACCTCGACCCGCGCTGGCTGGTGCCCGTGGGCTGGGTCTGGGTCAACACCCACGGCTCGTTCCCCTTCGCCGTGGTGCTGCTCGCCCTCGTGGCCGTCGGGGCCCGCCTCGACCGGGGGTCGTGGGGCCCCGAGGTCCGCGCCCTGGGCTGGGCGAGCGTCGGGCTGCTGCTGGGCGCGGTCAACCCCCTCGGCCCCCGCCTCTTGTTCTTCCCCCTCACCGTGGGCGCCCGCTCGGAGGCCTTCGAGTCGGTCGTCGAGTGGCAGGCGCCCAGCTACCGGTCGTGGTCCCAGCTGCTCGTCGTCGGCCTGCTGCTCGTGGCCGTGCTCGGGCTGGTCCGAGCGCCTCGCTGGCGCGACGCCCTGCCGCTGGTGGTCTTCGGCGGCCTGGCCCTGACCTCGGCCCGCAACCAGGCCCCGCTGCTGCTGGTGTTGATCCCCGTGCTCGCCGGCGCCGTGGTGCACCTCGGCC
>NZ_DATLXO010000119.1:0-11821 GCF_035575815.1 Iamia sp. | reverse complement strand
ATGATGATCTCGCCGGCGTGGTAGCTCTTGTAGAGGAGCTTCTCGGACACCGGGTCCTCGACCAGGCGCTGGATGGCCCGGCGCAGGGGCCGGGCGCCGAGGGTGGGATCATAGCCCCGCTCGACGAGCAGCAGCTTGGCCGCATCGGTGAGCTCGAGCCCGATGCCCTGGGCCTCGAGCTGGGAACGGGTGCGCTTGATCATCAGGTCGACGATGATCGTGACCTCGGGCTTCGACAGCTCGTGGAAGACCACCGTCTCATCGATGCGGTTCAGGAACTCCGGCCGGAAGTGCTGCTTCAGGGCGTCGTTGACCTTTTCCTTCATCCTTTCGTAGGTGACCGCCTCGTCGGACTTGCCGAAGCCGACGTTGGCCTTGCGCAGGTCCTGGGTGCCGAGGTTCGAGGTCATGATCAGCACGGTGTTGCGGAAGTCGACCGAACGGCCCTGGCTATCGGTGAGCCGCCCCTCCTCGAGGATCTGCAGCAGCGTGTTGAACACGTCGGGGTGGGCCTTCTCGATCTCGTCGAAGAGCACGACGCTGAAGGGCTTGCGCCGGACGGCCTCGGTGAGCTGGCCGCCCTCCTCGTAGCCCACGTAGCCGGGGGGCGAGCCCAACAGGCGGCTGACGGTGTGCTTCTCCATGTACTCCGACATGTCGAGGCTGATGAGGCTCTGCTCGTCGCCGAAGAGGAACTCCGAGAGGGCCTTGGCCAGCTCGGTCTTGCCGACGCCGGAGGGGCCGAGGAAGATGAACGACCCCGACGGCCGCTTCGGGTCCTTGAGCCCGGCCCGGGTGCGGCGGATGGCCTGGCTGACGGCCCTGATGGCCTGCTCCTGGCCGATGACCCGCTTGTGGAGCTGTTCCTCCATGTTGAGGAGCTTCTTGGTCTCCTCCTCGGTGAGCCGGTACACCGGGATGCCGGTCCAGATGGAGAGGACCTCGGCCACGGCCTCCTCGTCGACCTCGTCGAAGAGGTCGACGCCGGATGCCTTGATCTCGGCCTCCTTGGCCTCCTTCTGCCCGAGCAGCTCCTTCTCCTCGTCGCGGAGCTTGCCCGCCTCCTCGAAGCGCTGGGCCTCGACGGCCTCCTTCTTGCGCTTCACCACGTCGGCGATCTTGTTCTCGAGGTCCTTGTAGTCGGGAGGGGTCTGCATGCGCTTGATGCGCAGCCGGCTGCCGGCCTCGTCGATGAGGTCGATGGCCTTGTCGGGCAGGTGGCGGTCCGAGATGTAGCGGTCGGCGAGGTTGGCCGCAGCGACGAGGGCCTGGTCGGTGATGGTGACCCGGTGGTGCTCCTCGTAGCGGTCGCGCAGGCCCTTCAGGATCTCGATCGTGTGGGCCACGGTCGGCTCCTCGACCTTGATGGGCTGGAAGCGACGCTCGAGTGCCGCGTCCTTCTCGAGGTGCTTGCGGTACTCGTCGGTGGTGGTGGCCCCGATGGTCTGGAGCTCACCGCGGGCGAGCATGGGCTTGAGGATGCTGGCGGCGTCGATGGCGCCCTCGGCCGCACCGGCTCCGACGAGGGTGTGGATCTCGTCGATGAAGAGAATGATGTCGCCCCGCGTGCGGATCTCCTTGAGCACCTTCTTGAGGCGCTCCTCGAAGTCGCCGCGGTAGCGGCTGCCGGCCACGAGGGCACCGAGGTCGAGGGTGTAGACCTGCTTGTCGGCAATGGTCTCGGGGACGTCGCCGCCGGCGATCGACTGGGCCAGGCCCTCGACGATGGCGGTCTTGCCCACGCCGGGCTCACCGATCAGCACCGGGTTGTTCTTGGTGCGACGACTCAGCACCTGCATCACCCGCTCGGCCTCCCGGGTGCGCCCGATGACCGGGTCGAGCTTCTTCTCCCGGGCCAGCTGGGTCAGGTTGCGCCCGAACTGGTCGAGCACGAGCGAGCCCGAGCCCGAGGCCTCGCCCGAGCCCCCGGGGGTCGAACCCGCCTTCTCCGAGCTGCCCGAACCCGACGCGCCGCCGGGACCCGAGTAGCCCGAGAGGAGCTGGATCACCTGCTGGCGCACCCGGGACAGATCGGCGCCCAGCTTCACCAGCACCTGGGCGGCCACGCCCTCACCCTCACGGATGAGGCCGAGGAGGATGTGCTCGGTGCCGATGTAGTTGTGGCCCAGCTGCAGGGCCTCGCGGAGGCTGAGCTCGAGGACCTTCTTGGCGCGCGGCGTGAACGGGATGTGCCCGCTCGGCGACTGCGTGCCCTGGCCGATGATCTCTTCGACCTGCTTGCGCACGGCCTCCAGCGAGATGCCGAGGGACTCGAGCGCCTTGGCCGCGACCCCCTCACCCTCGTGGATGAGGCCGAGCAGGATGTGCTCGGTCCCGATGTAGTTGTGGTTGAGGAGGCGAGCCTCCTCCTGGGCGAGGACGACGACACGGCGTGCCCTGTCGGTGAATCGTTCGAACACCTGGTTTCCTCCCTCTTCAGGGCCCCGACGGCCCGTCGCAGGATTCGTGGGGTGAGCCTACCGCCCCCTCCACCGTCCCGGCCCCCCGGGATGGCGAAGGGGGCGGTCGGCTCCCTCCCTGCTTCTCCTCCCCTCCTCCATCGGCCCCGTCCGGCGCCCGGACATGGGCCATCGCGCCCATATCGGTTGCATCGCGAACCCGCTCGTGGCCGCGCCCGGCCCCGGTGTGAGATGTGCCACCCCCGGCGCACCCGGGTCGAGATCGCCGGCGTTGCGTCGCGGTGTCGCGCCGTCGCCACACCGCGACGTCGTTCCGAGGGACCGGGAGGGGGATGAGACCCGGATCAGAGGGTGACGTCGCTCTCGGTCCACTTGCCGAGGCGGGGCCGGGCCCAGGAGGAGAAGCGGTCGAGCACCTCGGCCGCCGTCGGGGCCACGATGATCGACGCCCGGACGTCGAGGGCGAGGAAGCCGTCGGCCACGGCCCGGTCGAGCAGGGCGGCGGCAGGGGCCCAGAAGCCGTTGACGTCGACGAGGCCGACCGGCTTGTCGTGCACCCCGAGCTGGGTCCAGGTCATGGTCTCGAACACCTCCTCGAAGGTGCCGATGCCGCCGGGCAGGGCCACGAAGGCGTCGGACAGCTCGGCCATGCGGGCCTTGCGCTCGTGCATCGAGCCGGTGACCTCGAGCGAGGTGATGTCGCGCTTGGCGATCTCGACCTTGTCGAGGAAGTCGGGGATCACCCCGATCACCTCGCCGCCGGCGGCCATCGCGGCCGTCGCGACCCGTCCCATGAGCCCGACGGTCCCGCCGCCGTAGACGACGCCGATCCCCCGCTCGGCCAGCAGGCGGCCGGTCGCGTCGGCGGCGGTGACGTAGGTGGGGTCGGTCCCGGGGTTGGACCCACAGAACACGCAGACGCGACGAAGCTCCATCGGGCGATCCTGCCAGCGATGGGACAGTCGTGGCGGTGGGTGCAGCCGTCGCTGTGCCCCGGCGCCCGTTCGCGCCGTTCTTGGTACGAGCTTGCGCCGTTCTTGGTACGAGAACCGGTGAGCTCCACCGGATCCTGTACCGAGAAACCGTTCGCGCCGTTCTTGGTACGAGACTCGGTGAGCCCCGCCAGATCCTGTACCAAGAACCGCGCGAGAGCTCCACGTCGCGGCCCGGGGCCGATGCGGGTGGCGGCCCCGGCCCGGGTCGGCTGCGATGCTGGCGCGGTGCACCGCCCTGCGTCGCCCCTGGAGCGAGGCGTCCTCGGCGGCCTGGCCGGCTTCCGCGCTGTGGTGTGGGTGTGGATGGCCACGGTGCTCATCGTGTCGCGATCGGAGCTCTCGCGGCCCGCCCCGGCCGTGGCCCTGTGCCTGCTGGCGCTGGCCCTGACCGCTGCGCTGGGAGCGGCCTCACAGTCCCGGCCCGGGCTCCTGCTGCACCCGGCGGCGGTGGCCGTCGAGGTGGGCGTGGCCACCGGGCTCCTCGTCGCCGACGGGTGGGTCTACGGCGGCTTCCACCGCCAGTCGCTCGGCTCGGCCTGGCCCCTCTCCGCCGCCCTCGCCGCAGGGATCGCCCTCGGGCCGGCCGGCGGTATCGCGGCCGGGGTCACCCTCGGGCTGGGGCGCTGGGGCGGCACCCACCTCGATCAGATGGGATCGCCCGGGCTCCTGTCGCTGCTGTCGACCACCGTGCTCTACGCCCTCGCCGGCGGCGCGTCGGGGTTGGTCATGAACCGTCTGCGGGGCGCGCAGGACGAGATCGCTGCGGTCCGCGCCCGTGAGGAGGTCGCCCGCACCCTCCACGACGGCGTGCTCCAGACCCTCGCCGTGGTGCAGCGCCGCGCGACCGACGGCGAGCTGGCCGAGCTGGCCCGCACCCAGGAGCGCGAGCTGCGCCAGTTCCTCTTCGGCATCGACCGAGCGCCGGGTGACCTGCTCACCGAGCTGCGCCACGTCGCCAGCCGGGCCGAGGCCCGCGACGGGCTCACCGTCGCGGTGACCGCGGTCGACGAGCCCGGTGCCCTGCCCCCTTCCACCGTGGCCGCCACCGCGGCCGCGGTGGGCGAGGCCCTCACCAACGCGGCCAAGCACGGCGGCGCCCGGGGCGTGGTGGTCTTCGTCGACCCGGGGGACGACGGGCTCTTCGTCTCGGTCAACGACGACGGCAGCGGGTTCGACCCCGGAGCCACCCCCGAGGGGGTGGGCCTCGGTCGCTCGATCCGGGGTCGCATCGCGGACGTGGGCGGGACGGTGGAGGTGGTCTCCTCCCCCGGGCGGGGTGCCGAGGTCCGCCTCACCATCCCCCGCTGACCAGTGCTGCAGGCTGACCGCCTGGTATCAGCACCGCCAGATCATGGCGTCCGCCTCGCCATCCCCCGCTGATCGGTACTGTCGGGCTGTGACGCCTCGACGCGACGTGCTGCTCAGCGGACAGTTCTTCACCGCCGTGGCCGGTCTGGCCGCCATGCGCCGCATCCTGACCGAGCCCTCCGCCGTGCTCCCCCGCCTCGACGACGTGCGCCGCGTGGTCGAGCACCTGAACGAGTTCCCCAACGACATCGAGATCCCGGTGATCGAGCATGAGGTCGATGAGGGCTACACGGCGTGGTCCGAGACCTACGACGGGCCCAACCCGGCCATCGCCGCCGAGGAGCCGATCGTGGCGGCCATGGTGGCAGGCGCGCCCCGCGGTCGCGCCCTCGACGCCGGCTGCGGCACGGGACGCCACGCCGCCCACCTCCACGCCCTGGGCTACGACGTCGTCGGCATCGATGCCACCCACGCCATGCTCGAACGGGCCCGGGCCAAGGTGCCCGGCGCCCGCTTCGAGCAGGCCACCCTGGACGACCTCCCGCTGGCCGACGACACGATGGACCTCACCGTCTGCTCGCTGGCCCTGACCCACGTCGAGGACCTGGGCGCCGCGGTGGCCGAGCTGGCCCGGGTCACCCGCCCCGGGGGCTGGGTCGTCGTGGCCGACATGCATCCCGTGACCGTCCTGCTGGGCGGGACGGCCGGCTTCACCGACGTCCGGGCCGGGGCCCTCGCCCATGTTCGCAACCGGCACCACCCGCTCAGCGCCTACGTCCGGGCCGCGCGCGCCGCCGGGCTGGAGGTGGTCGACTGCGAAGAGCCGGTGATGGACGAGGCGGTGACGAACCACCCGGCCTACGGCTTCGTCCCCGACGCGGTGCGCGAGGCCTACACCGGGATGCCCCTGCTGGTGGTGTGGCGCTTCGTGCGCCGGGGCTGAGGGCCCGTCGACCGAAATTGCGTACCTGAATCGCGCCGGGCGCGACTCAGGTACGCAATTTCCCGGAGCTCGGATCACGACACGGCCCACCCACCCGGACACTGCCGCCCTGGTGCGGCCTGGCTGCCCACCCTGGTGGAGGTTTGCTCGAGCACGAGCTGGGACGAGGAGCTGTCGCCGCGCTCGCCTCGGGTCAGATGCCGTCGCGGCCGAAGCCGGCGCAGACCTCGGCGCCGAGGGCGAGGTAGGCGTCCTGGGTGCCCCGGTCGAGGCGGTCGAGACCGTCGATGCCGCCCGCCGCCAGGACCGGGTCGTACGGGATCTTCACCACCGCCCGGGTGATGCCCTCGAAGTGGGTGACCATCCCCTCCACGTCGACGGCGAGGTCGTTGCGCGCCGCGTTGACCACCGTGACCGCGCTGCCGACGAGGTGCTCGGCGCCGTGGCGGTGCAGCCACCGCAGCAGGTGGTCCGCGTGGCGGGCCTGGTCGACGGCCGGCCCGGTGACGATGACGAGCTGGGTGGCCATGTGCAGCACGGCCCGCATGGCGTCGTGGAGCACGCCGGTGCCGCAGTCCGTGAGCACCACGTTGTAGTGCTGGCCGAGGATGGACAGGGAATCCGCGTAGTCCTGGGCCGTGTAGGCCTCGGAGACCGCCGGATCGGCGTCGCCGGCGAGCACCTCGAGGCGCGACGGCGCCTGGGTCGTGTACGCCCGCACGTCGGGATAGGAGTGGATGCCCTCGCGGGCATCGAGCAGGTCGCGCACCGTGCGCTGGGTGTCGGTGCTCACCCGGTACCCGAGCGTCCCGTAGTCGGGGTTGGCGTCGAGGGCGACCACGCGGTCGCCGCGCTCGATGGCCAGGGTGTGGCCCAGCATCAAGGTGGTCGTCGTCTTGCCCACGCCCCCCTTGGTCGAGAGCACCGCGATGCGCTCGCCCCGCCGCGCCGCCAACGGACGGTTGACCCCCTCGCGCAGCCCGTCGCGGCTGGCGTCGGTCGCCGACGGACCGGGGTTCACGTTGCCGGCCGACAGGCGGTACACCGCCTTGCGCCACCCGGCGCGCGGCACCGCCTTGGGGACGGGGATGAGCGTCTGCGGTTGCCAGAGCCGGTCGAACGCCGCCGGGGAGCTCGCGGGCGGAGCCGCGGCACCACCGTCGGCCGGGGCCTGACCGGTGGCGGCGTCGGGGGCGGCGACTCCCGGTGCGGCCGCAGGCTCCGGGAGCGGAGCCCGGGCCTGATCCGGGGCCGTCCCACCATCACCCGGGCCGGGGGAGGCCGGAGGGGAACCGGCAGGCGTCGCAGGGGCCGCAGGCACCGTGGGCGGGACGCCGACCGGCTGGGGAGGGGCAGGGACGTTGCCGGTCGTCGGAGCCGGGCCGTCGGCAACCGTTGGGCGAGCCGTCAGGAGGGGATCGGGCGGGGGGGCCGGAGGTGGGCCCGCGACGGTGTGGTCGACATCGTCGTCCGCGGCGGAGCCGGGATGGGGGTGAACGGGATCAGCCTCGGTCATTCAGTGCCTCCGGACGGGATGACCCTCGCGTACCGCCTCGTCCCACCCGGCAAACCTCCGGGCGTCGACCGGCGATCAGCCGTCGGCATCGACGCCGGAGCCCGCCGAGGGTGCGTCGGGCGGGCCGGCCGGCGGCTCGGCGTCCTGCGGCACCCGCACCCGGAGGGCGCCGGGGCGGATCCCGTAGCGGAGGGGGGAGCGCAGGGTGGCGATCTCGCCGTCGATCGCCACCAGCAGCTGGTGACCGTGGGCCTCCACCCTCACCACGTCCGAGCAGACCGTCTCGAGCGTCGGCGTCGACGACGCCCCTCGGGTGACCGAGGCGAGGGCCATGCGGGCAAAGCCCAGGCGGGTCTCGACCATGGCCACGAAGCAGCACAGCACCCCGTCGGCGAGGCCGGTACGGGCCCCGACCCCCTTGGGTCCGACCTCGTAGCGGTTGTTGCCGATGAACACGAACGGTGAGCGCAGGTGCCACTGCTCCCCGTCGGCCGAGATGCGCAGGCGCCGGTTCGGGAACCGTCGCAGCACCCGGAACGAGGCGACGGGCACGGCCCGGACCTTTCCCCACCCGCGGCTGGAACGGATCTCGTCGCGCAGGTCGACCATCACCGGGTAGACGCCGATCGACGAGTTGTTCACGAAGGTGCGACCGTTGACCTCAGCCAGGTCGACCGTCGTCGTCTTGCCTTCGACGGTCACCCGGGCGGCCTCCGCCAGCTCGAGGGGGATGTCGAGGTCACGGGCGAAGTGGTTGAAGGTGCCGAAGGGCAGGACGCCGAGGACGGCGTCGGTGCCCTCGAGGGCGGTCGCCGCGGTGCCGAGCGACCCGTCGCCACCGGCCACCGCGACCACGTCCGCACCCCGCTCGGCGGCCGCCGTGACCGCCGCCTCCAGCGCGGCGCCGACGACGACGGCGATCCGGGGCTGGTGGCCGAGGGTCGCAAAAGTCTCGGCGACGCGCTCGCGCTCGGCGTCGGCCTCGGCGCTCTCGACCGACCCCGCTCCACAGTTGACGACGACCTCGATCTGCACCGCCCGTGACCGTAGCCTCGGTTGCGCGCGTGGCGACACGGTCCGACGGCCCGCCCAGCGGCCGGTTCCGACATGGGAGACTCCGTCGATGGCCAAGCTCGACGCGGTGCGGGTGGTCGTGGCCGACGACCACCAGATCTGGCGGTCCGGTCTCCGGGCCGACCTGGGTGAGACGTTCCACGTGATCGGCGAAGCCGCGGATGCCGACGAGGCCATCGAGGTCATCGGCCGCACACAGCCCGATCTGGTGGTGTGCGACCTGCACATGCCTGCCGGTGGCGGCATCAAGGTGGCCCGCACCTGCGGTGAGGCCACGCCGATCGTGATGCTGACGGTCAGCGAGGCCGAGCGCGACCTGCTCGACGCCGTCGCCGCCGGAGCGGTGGGCTACCTGGTGAAGTCCACGCCGTCGGCCGAGCTCCGCACCGCACTGTGGAAGGCGGCCCAGGGCGAGCCCGTCTTCTCCCCCAGCCTGGCGGCCCTCCTGCTCGGCGAGTTCCGACGCCTCAACAAGACCGGCGGGGCCGCCCAGGCCCTCTCCGAGCGCGAGCGCGAGGTCCTCCAACACGTGGCCCGGGGCCACACCTACCGCCAGATCGGCGAGGAGCTCTTCATCGCCGAGAAGACGGTGGAGAACCACGTCCGCAACATCCTCGGCAAGCTCCACCTGTCGCGGAAGCAGGAGCTGATCCGCTACGCCCTCGAGCACGGCATCGAGTAGGCCCGCCGAGGCGCAGGGTCAGCCCACCTCCGCGAGGTCCTCAGGGGCGACGGGCTCGGAGTGGGCGTCGAGGTGCCGGCGGACGACCCGGTTGAAGGTGCCGGCGTGCTCGGCTTGCACCATGTGGGCCCCGCCGCGGATCACGACCAGCTCGGCGCCGGGGATCCGCTCGGCCAGCTCCTCGGAGTCGCCCCTGGGCGTGAGGATGTCCTGGCTGCCCACCGTGACCAGCGTCGGCACCCGCAGCGTGCCCAGCTCGTCGGCCAGGGCGTCGTCGGTGGCGAGGATGGCCCGGGCTTGGGCCGCGAAGCCGTGGGGCGGGACGTTCACCACCAGCGGCGCGAGGATGGCGGCGAGGGGCCAGATGCGGCGCAGCGACCGCTGACCGAGCAGCCACCGCACGTTGTCGCGGACGAAGGTGCCCATGCCCTCGGTCTCGGCCGTCTCGACCCACCGGCCCAGCAGCTCGCGCCGCCACGGCAGGTGCCGGCACGCAGTGGCGGCCAGGGTGAGGGACCGGACTTGATCGGGGTTCCGCACGGCGAGGATCTGGGCCAGGATCCCGCCCATCGACACGCCCACCACGTGGGTCGAGGGGTGCCCGGCGGCGTCGAGGACCGCCACGGCGTCGCCCGCCATCACCTCGAGGTCATAGGGGCCCGGCGGCTTGTCCGAGCTGCCCACGCCGCGGTTGTCGAAGGCGATGCAGCGGTAGCGGGCGCCGAAGGCCCGGCGCTGCATGATCCAACCCCGATGATCGGCGCCGAGGCCGTGCACCAGGAGGAGCGGCTCGCCGTGGCGGGGCCCCCACACCTGGTAGTGGAGCCGGGTCCCGTCCTCGGCACGTACGTAGGTCACCAAGCGAGGCTAGGGCGCTCCTGAACGCCCTCGACAAACGGTCGGACCCCATCGCTCCCCGCCCGAGACCCGACCCCTTGCCAACCGGACGCGATCCCCGTCGCCCGGACGACGGATTCCGCGACCTGTTCGGATGCGGTGCCCTGTCCCCCGGTCCGACGGCCGACCCCCTCCGAAGCGGTCGCGATCCTCGTCACCCGGACGACGGATTCCGCGACCAGTTCGGGGGCGGATGCCCGGTCGGACCGGGACAGGCCGAGACCGGTCCGGGGGCCGGGCTAGAGCCAGCGGGGGCCGGCCTCGTCGAGGAGGGTCTGCACCCGGGCCCGGGCGGCGTCGACCAGCTCGGCCACGGCCAGAGGCCCCTTCCCCGGCGGGTGGTCGACCGGCTCGCCCACCAGCAGCCGCCAGCGGCGACCGACCTCGCGCCCCACGAGAGCGACAGGGATGACCGCGGCGCCGGTGGTGAGGGCGGGGGCGAGGGCCTCAGCGGCCAGCGGGCCCGCCCGCTGTGGGCGAAGGTCGCGCCCGAGCGGCAGGGCCACCAGGGCGCCGGCGCGGAGCACGCCGGTGAGCTCCGATGGCCGGTCGACGACGCCACCGAGGGCTCGGCCCAGCGTGGCGAAGGGTGCCACGTCGACGAGCCCGGCGGTGCGGACGTGGCGGCCGGTGGCCTCCCGGACGCCGCGGGCCAGCACCACCGGCTCGGAGATCCCGACGGCCCGGTTGTGGACGAGCACGGCGGGCCCCGAGGCCGGGAGGCGGCCGGTCATCTGGGTCTCGACGCTCCACCGCAGGCCGACCGCGGGCGCCAGGAGCGAGATGAGGTCCGGGTCGAGGCCCCAGTCGTCGACGTGGTGGGTGCCGTCGAGGCGCCGGCGCAGGATCCGGGCCGCCGGATCGCCCGCCACCGCGCCCCCACCACGTCCGGCCGTCGCGCTCACGCTGCCCCTCGGTGGGCGACGTCGAGGTGCACGACCTCGGCCCACTCGTAGAGGTCGTGGACCACGTCGACGGTGCGGCGCACGGGGTCGAGGCCCAGCACCTCCTGGCCCATGGCCCCGTCCGCGCCCCGGCCCCGGGTGAGCAGCTCGATCACGTGTCTCGGCAGCGGCGCGCCCACCAGCTCGCAGGCCAGCCGGGCGGCGACCCACCCGAGCCCGACGGTGGGCAGGGGGATCCGGTTGCCGAGCCGCACCGCCTGTAGCGGGGTCACCGCCCCCGGTCCCACCACGTTGACCGTCGCGTCGAGCCCGGTGTCGAGGGCCCGGACCACCGCGGCGGCGGCATCCTCCTGGTGCAGCAGCGAGAACGGCGGATCGGCCACCGCCGAGATCGGCACCGCCGGCAGGCGCAGGCCGCGCCCGAGCGGGCTGGGGATGTGGGGCCCCACGACCGGCGCGAACCGCAGCACCGTCAGGGCGACGTCCGCGGCCCGGGCGGCCTCGCTCGCGATCTCCTCGGTCTGGGCCAGGATGCGGCCCCACGCCGTGGTCGGCTGGGGCAGGACGCTCTCGTCGGGGCGCTGGGGCCCGCCGCGGGGCCGGCCGTAGACCTCGATGCCGCTGCGGACCACGATCCGGTCGAGGGCCGGGCTCTGGGCGGCGGCGCCGAGGGCGGCGAGCGCCGAGGCCTCGGTCATGGCCAATGCGGTGCGCCCCGAGGCCCGCGCACCCGGCTCGTAGACGCCGAGGTGCACCACCGCGGTAGGCTCGAGGTCGCGCACCACTGCGACCGTGCGGTCCCGGTCCCGGGGGTCGACGAGGTGGAACTGCGCCCGGGGGATCCGACCCCGCGGCGGGCCCAGGTCGAGGCCGACGATCTCCTCGATGCGCTCGTCGGCCTCGAGCAGGTTGGTGACGCGCGTGCCCAGCTCGCCACCCATGCCGGTCAGCAGCACCCGGGTGCCCATGCTCAGGCCTCGCCGTCGGGGGCGACGGCCCCGATCTCATCCTCGACGTCGAAGGCCTCGGGGCGCTCGAAGGCCTCGGGAGGTTCGGGTCGCATGGTCGGGAACAGCACGAC
>NZ_DATLXO010000118.1:0-44685 GCF_035575815.1 Iamia sp. | reverse complement strand
GCCGCTGCGGTGCTCGCCGCCGCCCCGCCGGGCCGCCCCGACGGATCCATCGATGGCGGCCGGCGGGCCGACACCCCCCGGGCCCTCGCGGCCGCTGCGGTGATCACGACCCGCATGGGCGCCCCGTCGCCCGACCTGTGGGCCCTGCTCCGCCGGGCGACGCCCACCTGGACGTGGTCGGACCCCGACCGATGGGTCGGCGACGACGGCCTGGTGCCCGCCCGGTTGCTGACCGCCGTGGCCCAGCTGTTCGTCGACGACCGGCCCGACAGCCTCGCTCTCGTGCCGTGGATGCCGTCGGAGTGGTGGGGGCGGGGCTGGGAGATCCACGCCGCGCCGACGCGGTGGGGCCACCTGTCCTACGCGGTGCGCTGGCACAGCGGGCGACCGGCGGTGCTCTGGGAGCTGGGCGACCCCCTCGACGGCGTCACCGCGGAACCCGTCCTCACCGCCCCCGGTCTCGACCCGACCTGGCGGGCCACGGGCCGCACCGGCGAGGCCCTGCTGGCCCCGGTCCGCCCGCCCGACGAGCTGGACATCGGCGCGGAGGGGCCCGAGCGCACCGGCGGGGTCGCTGTCGCCGCTCCGCCCCGCTCGGTGTGGCGCCCCGAGCACCCCGGGCCCGATGCGCCCTCCCGGCGCGGTCCCGACGGCGGGCCGTCCGAGGACACCGACGGCCCGAGCGCTCCTCCCGAGGGCGACCGCGGCCCGGCGGCACCGCCCGACGGGGGCTCGTTCTCCTGACCCGGCCCCGGCCGTGCCCCGACGTTCGCCCCTGCCCACCCCGTTGACCCCGACGGCCATCTGGCACTCGCCGCCCCGACGCGGGAGGATCCTCGGCGTGACCGATGCCGTCGACGGGCCGCCGTCCCTGCCCGTCGACGGCGCCGCCGGTGACGACGGCGCCCTCGGTGACGATCGTGAGGACGACGATCGCGAGGCGGAGCTGGTGACCCTCGACGACGATCCCGGATGGCTCGACCCGGACCCGGCGTTCGGCCTGCCCACGCTGCGGCGCCTGCTGAACGACACCGGCGTCGACGACGAGCTGGTCGCCCGGGCCGAGGAGGCCGGGGTGCTGGGCTTCTTCGCCATCGAGCGCTTCGCCGTGCCCGAGCCGGCCCGCTACGACCTCGGGGAGATCGCCGCGGCCACCGGCATGCCGGCCCAGCAGATCGCCCTCATGTGGCGCTCGCTGGGCCTGCCCGAGCCCCGACCGGGGGTGCGGATCTTCACCGAGGTCGACGCCGAGATGCTCGGCACCATCGCCGGGCTCATGGACCTGGGGCTGATCGAGCCCGACCTGGCCGCCCAGATGAGCCGGGTGATCGGCTGGTCGCTGGCCCGGGTGGCCACCGCCATGGTCGACTCGATCGAGGTCGACCCGGCCGGACGGGCCGCGGATGCCCCCGAGCTGGCCGTCTTCGCCGGCACCATGCTCCCCACCATGACCCAGGTCATCGAGCACGTCTGGCGCCGTCACCTGCAGATCGCGGCCCGGCGCCGCATCGTGCGCGAGCTCGACACCGGCGAGAACCGGGACGTCAAGGCGGTGGGCTTCGCCGATCTGGTGGGGTTCACGACCCTCAGCCAGCAGGTCGACGAGCACACCCTGGCGAGCATCGTCGGACGCTTCGAGGAGATCGCCTACGACACCGTCACCAGCTTCGAGGGGCGGGTCGTGAAGATGATCGGCGACGAGGTCATGTACGTCCTCGACGACCCCACTGAGGCGGTGCGGGTGGGCCTGGCCCTCGCCGATGAGTACGCCGCGGACGAGGCGCTCTCCGACGTGCGGGTCGGCTTGGCGTGCGGGCCGGTGGTCGGGCGCGAGGCCGACCTCTACGGCCCGGTGGTCAACCTGGCCAGTCGCATCGTCAACATCGCCTTCCCCGGCTCGGTGGTGACCACCGACGAGGTGCACGGGGTGGTGGGCGACGATGACCGCTTCGCGTGGAAGTCGCTCAAGCCCCGCAAGATCAAGGACATCGGCCGGGTGCCGCTGTGGGCGGTGCGCCCGGCCACCGACGTCGACCGGGCCGGCCCGCGCTCAGAGGTGCGCGAGCGGCGCACCGAGGCACGCGAACGGCGCCTCGACGCCCTCGACGAGAGTCGGCCGCACTCCCGGCGCGCCCAGCGCTCGACCCCGGCCGAACCTGACGGCGCACCGGTCTCGCACGACGATGAGCCGGCCCCGTCGGACCGCGACGCCGCGGCTCCGGACGACGGCGCTCACCGGTAGCTCCGGTCGATGATCAGCGTCGGGTCGCGATCGCGGCTCCCGCTTCGTCGAGGGCGAGGGTGGCGATGCCCCACGGGCGAAGCGCGAACGGTCCGTCGAGGCGGGCCTCCGGTCGGCCCCGCAGGTCGACGCGCCAGCCGGGCCGGTCGACGGTCACCGTCTTCTCGGCGTCGGTGGGGTTGAACACCCGCACCTCGAGGTGCCCGCCCCGGCGGCGCACGGACCCCACCTCGGCCCCCTCCACGGCCAGCGCGGTGTGGTCATCGGCGCGGTGCGGGCCCCGGGGCTTCGCCACCAGTAGTGGCAGGAAGGCATCGTCCACCAGAGCCCGGGGGTCGTCGGTGTCCACGGCGAGCCCGTAGCGCACGGTCGTGACCCCCTGCAGCTGGGCGCCGGGGGCGGCCACCACCGGCCCGGCCGGCACCGGGCGGGTCTCCATCGGGCCCTGCGACAGCAGCCCGGTGCTCCGCAGCAGCGTCAGGGCGAGGGCGCCGGCGCCAGTGTCGCCGATGTCGACCAGCTCGTACTCGGCCACGCCCTCGACGACGACGGTGAGGCCTCCGGCGGTGACGTGGTCGCGGGCCGGGAACGTCGCCAGCGGCACCTCGGTGGGCCCTCCCTCGGCTTCGAGCCCCCGGGTGACGGTGGCGAACGCACAGCCGGCCGCCGACGCGTCGGCCCGGCGGGGCAGCGGCAGGTGCACCCGCAGTCGGTGGTCGCGACTGCGGTTGTCGATCGTGGTGGCCACCCGCACCAGGCCCTCGCCGGCGTGCAGGGTGAGCGTCGTCACCACCGTGGTGGTGACCCACGAGACATCGGGTCCCCGGCGAGTGGAACCCTCGTCGAGGGCCTCGGGCCAGGTCCAGGTGGTGGCGATCTCGACCGCGCCCCGCACCGGGCCCTCCTCGGCGACCGAGGTCACGACGGCGTCGGGGCGGTCGACGAGCAGGTCGCCGCCGACCGGCGGGCACCAGTTGTAGGTGTCGCCCATGTCGCCGCCGTCGACGAGGCGGCCGTAGCCGGGCACCCCGTCGAGCGACCAGGTGCCATCGGCGGGATCCACCTCCACGGTGACCCGATCGTTGGCGAGGCGCGCCCGACCGTCGGCCGCGACGGCGACGGTCACCGGGTCGACCTCGAGGGGGGTGGGGTGCCAGCGGGCCCACGTGAAGCCGCGAACGCCCGTTCGGGCCGCGACCCGCACCGATGCCGGTCGGTCGCGCCACACCGTCACCGGCGTCGCCGGTGGCCCGCCGGCGCCCACCTGGGAGGCCCGGGCGCGCACCGCGGGCCGGTCGAGCTCGACACCGCTCCCGGCGCCGACGACGACGGTGACCTCGTCGCCTCCGTCGTCGATCTCGACCTCGGTCAACGTGGGGTCGCGATCGAGCACCCGGGCCACGACCTCGCCCAGGTTGGCCCGGCTTCCTTCGTCGACCCGACGCCGGCCCGCCACGACCTCGAGCACCTGGGTCCCGGGCGGGGCCTCGGCCTCCTCGACGAGCAGCTCGATGACCCCGGCGCGGGCCCGGGCCGCCGGGTTCAAGATCAGCGCGCCGGTGCCCCCGGCGGCGGCCCCGATGTGGCGCAGCGCACGGGCCGTGAGGCCGTCGGCCAGGTCGATGGCCTCGTCGTAGCGGTGGAGCACGGCGTCGACGACCGGATCGACCGAGCAGGCGCAGATCGAGTCGTGGGCCGCGTTGCGCACGACCAGGCCCCAGGCCTCGCCGAGGAACGCGTCGGGCCACTCCTCGGGTGCCGCGAACAGGGCCCACAGCGGCTCGGCCCGGCGCTCGAGGCCGACCTCCGCCCGGGCGGCGCGGTGGCGCACGTCGACGCGGTTCGAGGTCACGCCCATGAGCACGTTGGTGCGGGCCCCCGAGCGCATCTCACCGGTCCACGCCGGCAGCGCGGCGCGGCCGCCGGCGGCGGCCTCGAGCCCGGCGACGCGCGTCCGGACGTGATCGGCCAGCGAGCACACCCGCAGGTCCCACTCCTCGGAGAGGGCGTCGGCCTCGTCCACCAGGCGGCCCAGGGCGGCCTGGGGCATGAGGTGGTCGGTGCCGTTCATCCACAGCAGCGGGTCACCCGAGCGGGGCTCGTGGCGGTCGGCCCAGTCCGAGATCCGCGACAGCAGCTCCTTGGCGTCGCCGGGGAGCACGGCCCCGTTGGAGTACCCGTCGGCGAGGTACTCGGCGGTCACCTCGCTGCCGTCGGGGGCGATCCAGCGGAAGGCGGGGGCGTCGATGGCCCGCGGGATGCCCCGCCACACCACGGCCTCGCCGAAGCCGAAGCCGGCCAGGATCTGGGGCATCTGGGCGATGTGGCCGAACATGTCGGGCAGGTAGCCCAGCTCCATGGCCCCGCCGAACTCGGCAGCCCGGTCGAGGCCCATCTCCATGTCGCGGATGATCGTCTCGCCCGACACGAGGTACTCGTCCATGAGGATGTACCAGGGGCCCAGGGTGAGGCGCCCGGAGCCCGCCAAGCGACGGATCCGGTCGGCCTCGTGCGGACGGATGGCGAGGTAGTCGTCGACCACCGCCATCTGCCCGTCGAGCATGAAGTGGGCGTAGCCGGGATCGGTGTCGAGGCGGTCGAGCAGCCCGTCGAGCAGGTCGACCAGGCGCATCCGGAACGACTGGAAGGGGCGGTACCACTCACGGTCCCAGTGGGTGTGGGGGACGATGTCGACGCGACGAGCCATGACGGCCACGCTACGCGCCGCCCCGGCCCGGAGAGGGCGCCGTCGGGGCGCGAGTAGGTTCGGTGCATGCCCAAGTACGTGATGTTGTCGACCCTCGGTCCCGATGGCGCGGCCCGGCTGCGGGACGACCCGCAGCGGCTCAAGGCGGTCAACGCCGAGCTGGAGGCCATGGGCGTCAAGGTGCTCGAGCAGTACGCCCTGCTCGGGCCGTACGACTTCCTGAACATCCTCGAGGCGCCCGACGAGGTCACCATGGCCCGGGTCGCCACCGCCCTCGGCGCGCGGGGCACGTTGAAGACCCTGACGCTCACCGCCATCGACGTCGACACCTTCATCGACTCCCTGGGCGAAGGCGTCGGGCGCTAGGCGCTGCTTCTCAGATCCACCACATCGAGTTGCGCCGCTCGCGCCGCACCGACGGGCGGGGGAGGGCGCTCGGCAGCACCGCGTCGTCGGAGGTCCGCCGGACCCGGTAGCCCTCCGGGGCGATCTCCTCGACCACGAACCCGCGGTGCCACTGGCCCTCGAAGCCGTCGCGGACCTCGACGCGCGTGCCGGGCTCGAGGTCCGACTGCGCCGGCGCGTCCTGTTCGGTCACCGGTCACGCGTTTCCGCGGAGGACGGTGACCAGTGCGACCACGGCCACCACGCACGCGACGGTCGGGACCGCACGATCGGGGGCGGTTCGTCGAGGGCGGGCACCGACCGACCCGCTCCGGCCGATGGAGGCGATCCCGGCCGCCGAGCCGATCGAGGCGATCGAGCCGGCGGACGCGATGGAGGCCATGCTGGCGACCGAGCCGATGGACAGGATGCTGCCGGCGGAGCCGATGGACAGGATGCTCCCGGCGGAGCCGATGGAGAGGATGCTGCCGGCGGAGCCGATGGACAGGATGCTCCCGGCGGAGCCGATCGACCGGGTCGGCCGGGGCCGGGTCTCGCGACCGTCGACCCGGTGGCGCGCCTGGGAGCGGAGCGAGGCCGCGGGGGCCGACGACGGGACGGGCAGCGAGCGGAGGGGGCGGATCGCGGAACGGTAGCGTCGGGCCGTGCCCACTCGCTCGCCATCGACCCGGCCCCGCCCGAGGATGCGGCGCGCCCTGCAGGGCGGGGCGCCGTCGCTGGCCGTGGAGCGCGAGCTGTGGGCCGAGGGCCACGGTGTCGTCGTCGGCCTGGACGAGGTGGGCAAGGGCGCGTGGGCCGGGCCGTTGACCGTCGGTGCCGCCGTGCTACCGGCCGACCGTCGGGTCAACGGCGTGCGCGACTCCAAGGCCCTGACCGAACCCGAGCGCGAGCGCCTCTTCGACCGGGTGGCCGGGTGGTGCCGGGCCTGGGCCGTCGGCCACGCCAGCGCCGCGGAGTGCGACGCCCTCGGCATGTCCGAGGCCCAGCGCCTGGCCGCCCGCCGGGCGCTGGCGGGGCTCGGCATCGTCCCCTCGGCGGTGCTGCTCGACGGGCGCTGGGACTTCGTGGGCGCGAGCACGACCCGGCTCATCGTGAAGGGAGACGCGACCTGCCTGTCGATCTCGGCCGCCTCGGTGCTGGCCAAGGTGACCCGTGACCGCATCATGCGAGGCTTGGCCGCCACCCATCCCGGCTTCGAGTTCGACGCCAACAAGGGCTACCCGTGCCCCCGGCACAAGGTGGCGCTCCGGGGCCAGGGACCCACGGCCATCCACCGAGTGAGCTGGGCGTTCGTCGACGACCTGCCGTGGTCCACCGGCGCCCGCGAGCGGGCCATCGCCCGGCTGGCGGTGCGGGCGGGGAACCACCCCGACCAGCCGCGCCTCTTCCCGTAGCGGTCGGCGGGTCCCGTCAGCCCCAGCCGGGCGGCAGCTGCGCATCGGGCGGACGGGGACCGCGCACCGGCCGCCCGGTGCGGCGGGCCTCGGCCCGGGCCTCCTGCGGTGTGGGCGCCGCCTCGTCCGGGGACCCGTCGCCAGGGGCCCCGTCGGTGACCGGATCGCTCCACGGCGGCGGCGGCGGAGGGGTCGCGGCGCGCTCGTGGTCCGGGCCCCACCCAGGGTTCGGCGGGGCCGGGGTCCAGCCCGTGGCGGGTGGCACCGGACCGGTCGGCGTCGCCGTCGGCCCGGACGTCGGCTCGGGCGGCGGCTCGGGCGGCGGACCCGTCGGCGGTCCGGCTGGCGCATCGCCCGGGCGCGGCGCCCATGGCGCCGGGGTCATCTCCGAGCCGGGTGGGCCGTAGGCGCCGGGTCGGGAACCGGCGGCCCGGCGACGCGACCGCACCACGAGCAGGACGACCAGCCCGACGACGACCACCACCAGGACACCACCGCCCAGCAGCGCGACCAGCACGCCGATGCCCACCCGGTTGATGTCGTCGGAGAGCTCGCCGCCGTCGTCGAGCTTCGCAGGGCGGTCGCCGTAGCGCTCCTGCATCTGGGCCCGGGTGACGGTGCGGCCGTCGCCGTCGATCGTGATGCGGGCCTCGGCGAAGCGGCGCGGGAACGTGTCCCACACGATCTCCGCGGCGGCGTCGTGGCCCTCGTCGGTCGTGTCGCCCGAGGGGGCGCCGGCCCGGACGGTGAGCGCCACCGGGTCGCCACCCGACACGTTGACCTGCGTGGAGGTGAAGCCGGCGGACTCCAGCTCGGAGCTGAGGTCGGTGAACGCCCGGACCGTGCTGCACCCGGCGAGCACGGCCAAGACGACGAGGACGAGCGCCGCTCCCCACCGGGGGCAGCGCATCGATCGTCTCGCGGCGGACGGGTCCGGCCGGATCGGCTGTGGGTGCTCCACATCTCCCCCTGGGTCGGGTGCCGCCCGAGCCTACGGGCCGCGCCCGGTGGCCCACGTCCGGTGCCCGCGCCGGAGGGCCCTGCTCCGGTGGGGAGCAGTCCCGGGCGCGCTCGTAGGGTAAGGGGGTGGCCGCCGTCCTCTCTCCCCGCAGCCGGGTCCCCGCCCTCGCCCTGGCCGGGTGGACGCTGCTGACCTGGATCACCCGGGTGCCGCTCTTCGTGACCGACGAGGAGCTCGGCGTCGGCGAGAAGGTGCTCTCCACGTTGCCGGTGGCGGTCTTCGTGGTGCTCGCTGCGGTCACCGCGGTCGCGGTGCTGCGCCGGTTGGTCCGGGGTGACACCGCGGTGCGCGCCCTGGCGGGCTGGTCGCTCGCGTACTGGGCCGTGCGGCTCCCCCTCATCTTGGTCAACGACCACCCGGTGCCCTTCTACGTCGTGCACGCCGTGCTGGCCCTGGTGGCCGCCGCGCTGTCGATCCTGGCTCTGGCGCGGCTGTCGTCCGAGGGCGCCGGGCCCCGACCGGCAGCCCGCGTCGGGTCCCGTTCTTCGGCCTGAGCCCCCCCGTCGCCCGGCTGCGCTCAGGGGCCGCCGGTCGGGGCGACGAGGTCGACGTCGAGGGCGAGGGTGAGGCAGCGGCACGCCCCGCCGGCCTTCAGGAACTCACCGACGTCGACGGCGACGGGGTCGAAGCCCCACGCCTCGAGCTGGCGGCCCACCCGCGGTGGCACCTCGGGCATGACGACCGTGGTTCCCACCACGACCGAGTTGGCGGTGAACGAGAGCGCCTCGGTGTCGGTGAGCCACAGTGGCTCGGGCACCAGCGACTCGATGGCCTTGGTGCCGTAGCGGTCCCACCCGACCGGTGCGCAGAGGGCGCAGCGGTCATCGAGCGGGCAGAACGTGATGTCGAGGTGGTAGAGCCTTTCGTCGACCAGCTCGAGGGGGCGGACGATGGCGCCGGTGAGCACACTGAGGGGGGTGGTGGCAGCTGCGTCGGAGCGGAACCGGTAGCCCGAGAGCAGCACCGGGGCCGACCCGCGGTCATCCGCGCCGAACGGGAGGGCGTCGCCGGCACCCTCGTGGCCGAGCTCCGCGGGCAGGCGCTCGACGGAGAAGCCGCGGTCGGCGAACCAGGTGGCGAAGCGCTCGGTCTCGGGCTGGCGCTCGGGGTGGCGGAAGTGCGCGGGCACGAACGTGGACCCCGACACGACGCCGGCGTTGGCGGTGAAGACGAGGTCGGGGACCTCCTCGTCCTGGGTGATCTCATCGACGGTCGCGCCGGCGCGGCGGAGGGTGGCGACGAGGCCCTCCCACTGGGCGAGGGCCCGGTCGGGGTCGACCGCGACCTCGGCGTGCATCCAGGGGTTGATCTCGTAGAGGACGCCGAAGTGGGTCGGGCGACAGCAGAGGAAGTGTCGCCCCCAGCTGAGGTCGCCGGCGGCCATCGGAAGAGTCTGACCCCTCAGCAGGTATGTTGCCCGGCCATGGGTCAGCCGATCGTCGTCGTGGAGAAGCCCTCGATCGCCAACCCGGGGATGGTGCGCTTCGAGACCAACCGGGCGCTCACCGGCATGGGGCACGAGCGCTACCTGGCGGGGACCGAGGTGCGGGGTGACCGCCCGCCCGACGAGATCGCTCGGCGCCTGCTCGCCCTCGGTGGGATCGAGGCCGTCCACGTCAACGGCAGCGTGATCACCGTCGACCTGATCAAGGACCACGGTCCGGCGGGCATGCGCGAGGTGATCGAGAGCCTCTTCATCCACTACCCGGCGGTGGCCGAGGACGAGGTGGTGGTCCCCGACGCCGACCAGCCCGAGACCGAGGGGGAGCTCGTCGAGCAGGTCGCCGCAGCCGAGACGGCCGCCCCGGACCCTCATCACGAGCCGGCCCGGACCGGGTCGGACGCCGCGGCCGAGGCGATGGTCGCATCGGGCGGGGGCTCGGCGTCGACGGCCGCGTCGTCGGAGGCCGCCGCCGACGCGGACGATGCGACCGGCGTGGATGGTGCGACCGACGCGGCCGACCCGCCGGCCGACCCGCCGGCCGATGCCGATGCCGATGCCGATGTCGAGGCCGATGTCGAGGAGCCCGACCCCGCACCGTGAGGTCGCAGGGCGTCGTCGTCACTCGTCGGCCAGCGAATCGACAGCGAATCGCCCGCGGACGGCCGTCATGGGTGCGAGGCAGGTTGTGTCGGTCAGCGAATCGACGTCGAATCGCCATCCGACGGAGTGGACGCTCCTCGACCTGAGCCCTTGCCGGATGCGAACGCATGTTCGATACTGAAGGTGATGATGTCCGCCCCGGTCCCCGCCTCCCGCCCGGTCGTGCCCCTCGACCTGTTGGAACAGCGCACCCGTCCGGTCACCCTGGCCGCCGAGCGCTCGCTGCCGGTGCCGGCGGCTCTGGCCCCGCTCCTGCCCGACGGCGCCCTGCCCCGGGGATCGACGGTGGAGGTCGCCGGCCCCGGCGCCACCAGCCTGGCCCTCGGCCTGGTGGCGGCCGCCTCCGCCGCCGGATCGTGGACGGTGGCCGTCGGCGCCGCCGACCTGGGTCTGGTGGCGGCGGCCGAGGCCGGCCTGGTGCTGTCGCGCACGGTGCTGGTGGCCTCGCCTCCACCGGAGCGGTGGGGCACCGTGGTCGTCACCCTGGCCGAATCGGTCGAGATCCTCCTGGTGCGGCCGGTGGGTCAGGTGCGGGCGGCCGACGTCCGTCGGTTGGGCGCCCACCTGCGGACCCGCGGCGGGGTGTTGGTGCGGCTGCCCGGCCCGGGCTCGTGGCCTGAGGCCCCCGACATCGCCCTGCAGACGTCTCAGCCCGACTGGTGGGGTGCCGTCCCCGCCGACCGGGCCGACGGCGCCGGCCGCCTGCGGGCCCGTCGCCTGGTCGTGGCGGCCACCGGTCGACGCCGGGCGGCCCGTCCCCGCCGCATCGAGCTGTGGCTGCCCGGCGCCGATGGCGCCCCCGTCCCGGTCGTGGCCGAGCCGCACCGGACGGGGACCGACCCGCCCGGAGCGACCCCGCCCGAGGCTCCCCGTGCCTCGACCCCGACCCGCCCTCCCGACCCGGGCTGGGCCCACGCGGTGTGAAGCCGGCGGGAGGGCAGGAGACCGATCGTCCCGAGCGGAGCCTCGTCGCCCGGGTGCCCGATTGGCCCGTGGTGGCCGCCGGGCACGACGGCGACGAGCCGGTGGTGGTGGTCCGCGCCAACCGGGTGGTGGCGGCCTCGGCTGCGGCCCGCGCCGTCGGGGTGACGGTCGGGCTTCGCCGCCGTGAGGCCCAGCGCCGCAGCCCCGATGCGCTGATCGTCGCATCGGATCCTGCCCGCGACGCCCGCGCCTTCGAGCCGGTGGTGGCCGCCCTCGACGCGATCACCCCCCGGGTCGAGGTCAGCCGACCCGGCCTGGTCGCCGTCGGCACCCGAGGGCCGTCGCGCTACCACGGGGGCGACGCCGCCCTGGGTGCGCGGATCGTCGCGGTCCTCGCCGCCACCCTGCCCCGGCCCGCGCCGGTGCGGGTGGGCGTGGCCGACGGGATCTTCGCTGCCACCTGCGCAGCGCACCGGCCCCGGCGCCCGACGCCCGGCGCCGCGCCCGGTGCGGCGTCCGGCCCGGTGACCGTGATCGCCCCGGGGGAGACCCCGGCCTTCCTCGCCTCCTGGCCGGTCGCGGTGGCCGCCGTGCACCTGGGCACGGCTGAGGCCGACGCCGCCGCCGACGTGCTGGGTCGCCTCGGCCTCCGCACCCTCGGATCCCTCGCCACGCTGGCCGCCACCGACGTGCTGGCTCGCTTCGGCACTGACGGCGTGCTGCTCCACCGCCTGGCCCGGGGCGTCGATCCCCGCCCCCTCGCGGCCCGGCGACCGGCCCCCGAGCTGGCCGTGGGCACCGAGATCGACCCCCCGGTCGAACGGGTCGACGCCCTGGCCTTCCGCGCCGTGGCGCTGGCCGACGACCTCCACGCCCGCCTCGGGTGCGACGGCCTGGCCTGCCTGCGGCTCGGCATCGAGGTGGAGACCGAGCACGGCGAGCTGCGCCGTCGGTCATGGCGCCACGAGGGTGGGCTCACCGCCGCCGCGGTGGCCGAGCGGGCCCGCTGGCAGTTCGACGGGTGGCTCAACGGGCCGGTCGCCGATCGGCCCACCGCCGGGATCACCCGCCTCCTGCTCGACCCCGAGGAGGTCACCGCGGCGCGTGGTCGACAGCTCGGGTTCTGGGGCGGGGAGACCCGCATCGACGAGGGCGCGGCCCGGGCCCTCGCCCGGGTGGCCGCCTTGCTGGGAACCGATGCGGTGACCGTGCCCGAGGTGAACGGGGGCCGGGGGCCTGCCGATCGCATTGGTTCGGTCCCCACCTCGGCCGTCGACCTCACCGGGGAGAGGGCTCTCTCCCGTCCCGGGGGCGAGGGCCCCTGGCCCGGGCGCCTTCCCCCACCGTCACCGGCGCTGGTGTTCCCCGAGCCCGAGGTGATCGACCTCCTCGATGCCGCCGACCAGCCGGTCCGGGTCGGGGGTCGGGGCGTCATCAGCGCCCCGCCGAGCCGGATGGGCCGCCACCCCGTGGTCGGCTGGGCGGGACCGTGGCCTGCCGAGGAGCGGTGGTGGGACCCCGACCGGGCCCGCCGCCGGGCTCGGGTGCAGGTGGTGCTGGGCGACGGCTCGGCTCACCTCCTCGCCCTCGAGCACGGCCGCTGGCACCTCGAGGCCACCTACGACTGAGCGGGCGCCGTGTCGGTGCTGGTCGGGCCGGTCATGGCGACTCGTTCGCCGACCTCGTGGCTGTCTCGCTGATGCCTGACAGACCGCTGGCCGCCACGGCGCCCATCCCCTGCTCGACGAGGAGGAGCGGTGCGTCGGGGTCAGGAGGCGCCGCTGCGGAGGAGGACGACGGGGATGGTCTTGGCCAGGATGGCCAGGTCGATGAGCAGCGACCAGTTGTCGACGTAGTAGAGGTCGAGGCGGGTGTAGTCCTCGAACGACGACTCGCTGCGCCCGTTCACCTGCCACATGCCGGTGATGCCGGGCGTGACCCGCAGGCGCTGGGTGAGCAGCGGGTCCCAGGCCTCGGTCTCGTGGGGCAGCGCGGGGCGGGGCCCGACCATGCTCATCTCGCCCCGCACCACGTTCCACAGCTGGGGCAGCTCGTCGATCGACGTGCGGCGCAGGAAGCCCCCGACGCGGGTGACCCGGGGGTCATCGCGCATCTTGAACAGCGGGCCGTCGGCCTCGTTGTCGGCCATGAGGTCGCGCCGGCGGGCCTCGGCGTCGGCCACCATCGTCCGCAGCTTCAGCACCTGGAACGGACGCCCGTTGCGCCCCACGCGCACTTGGCGGAACAGGACCGGCCCGGGCGTGTCGATGCGGATGGCGACCATGGCCAGGGCCACGAGGGGGCTGGTGGCCACGAGGGCCGAGAGGGCCAGGACCATGTCGAAGGACCGCTTGGCCGTGCGGCGCCAGCCGTCGCGCTGCACGGGCTCGACGTAGACGACCGGGAAGCGGCCGAGGGGGCGCACCACGAGGCGCTGCGAGGCGATGTCGCGCAGGGTGGAGGACAGCTCGACGTGGACGCCGCGGTCAAGCAGGTCGCGGGCCAGGCGGTTGGTGGTGGTGCTCTCGATGGCCGAGGCGGCGACGATGACCGACGCCCCCCGACGCGAGCGCAGGATCTCGGCCGCGTCGGCCACGGTGCCCAGCAGCGGCACGCCGGGCACGGGCTCGGGGTCGGTCACCGTGTCGTCGACGAAGCCGAGCACCCGGTAGCCGAGCCACGCATCGGTGCGCAGCATCGCCGCCAGCTCACGGCCCTCGGGGTTGGCGCCGGCGATCACCACGTTGCGGATCAGGCGGCCACGGCCGCGGAGAGCGGCGAAGACCCGCCGGGCGATCTCCCGCTCGATCGACACGAGGAGCGTCACGGTCACGAACAGCACCACGATGCGTGACCGCGGGAGCTCGACGTCGCCGAAGAACCCGACGAGGGCCACGCCCATGGAGCCGAGGAACGTGGCGTTCACGATGCGGCGGACCTCGTCGATGCGGCGCCCGATGAAGCGGATGTTGTAGAGCCGCTGGCCCGAGAAGATCGCCAGCCACAGCGGCAACGTGGCCCCGCCCAGGAGGAGGAAGAGCAGATCACCTCGGGCGTTGGTGTCCCGGACGGCGGGCACGGTGAGCAGCGTGCAGGCCAGGATCGAGATCATGACGGTGGTGAGATCGGCGGCGCCGAGGGCGAGCTTGGGGTCGATGCGGGGCGGCCGCGGGTCGGTGCCGGCGACGACGTCGGCGGCAGCATCGACCCTCAGGTTGGTGGCGGCCTGTGTCAGCGTCACGGATGGTTCCCCTTGCGTTCAACGATCGGCCACAGAGAGTAGTCGAAATCTGACCGACAGGCACGTTTCGGAGGCGCGGCACCGCGACCATCGGCACGCACACGGGGTGACATGAGCTGCACCGAGCCCAGGCGAGGCCGACGGCCGGGGTCAGGAGCGGATGCCGTAGGCCGAGGCGCTGGCCGAGCGCCGGCGGGAATCCGCGTCGTTGTTGATGGCGGCGCCGAGCACCTTGGCCCCCGCCAGGGTCAGCTCGGTGCCGGCCTCGGCGACCTGGGCGGTGCTGGCCTGGGCCAGGGACACGACCATGAGCGTGGCGTCGAGCAGCGGCGCCAGCACCAACACGTCGGCCACGGCCAGCACCGGCGGCGTGTCGATGATGACGAGGTCGAAGCCCTGGGCCAGCTCGAGCAGGGCACGAGTGGAGCTCTCCGAGCCGAGCAGGTCGGTGGCGTTCTCGACCGGTGATCCACGGGTGATGATGGTGAGGTCACCGACGCGGTGCTCGACCTCGTCGATCGTCCGGTGGCCGAGGAGCAGGTCACTCAGCCCTGGGCTGGCCGGCAGGTCGAAGAGCTCCTCGATGCCGGCTCGCCGCAGGTCGGCCGAGACGAGGATGACCTTGCGGCCCCCCTGGGCCAGGGCCACGGCCAGGTTGGCGGCCACTGTGGTCTTGCCCTCATCAGCGACCGAGCTGGTGATGGCGAGGGTGCGCACCTCCTGGTCGCGCGAGGCGAGCACCACCGACGTGCGCAGGCGTCGGAAGGCGTCGGCCTCGAGCCCGGCGGGGGCGTGCACGGTCACGAGGCGGGTGCCGGGGTGGCGGTGACGCTCGGGGAAGGTGGGGATGCTGCCCAGCACCGACACGCCGAGGGCGCGCTGGAGGTCGGCCGCGCCCCGCAACCGGGTGTCGAGGCGGTCGAGGACGAAGGCGGCCCCCAGCCCCAGGAGCAGTCCGGCGGCGAGGGCGGCGGCCAGGGTGCGGGCCAGGCCACGGGGCTGCGGACCCTGGGGCAGGCGGGCCGGGGTGATGATGGTGCCGCCGTCGACCAGCGTGCTCTCGAGCTCGGTGAGCTGGCCGGTCAGGTCGCTGAGCGTGGTCGACGCCCGGTCGATCTCGTCTTGGGCCTGCGCCGCCTCGGCGCTGCCCTCCTCGGCGTCGTCGCGCAGGGCGACCTGGGCGTCGATCCCTTCTTCCACCGACGCGATGCGCTCGCGGAAGGTCTCGCCCCGGGTCTCGATGGTGGCGCTCTGCTCGGACTCCTTCTGGGCCAGGTACGCCTCGGCGAAGGCCTGGGCCCCGCGCTGGGCCGCCTCGGGGCCCGCCGCCGCGTAGGAGACGATCAGGATCCGCGCGTCGGGCGGGGCCTCCACGCTGACTCGCCCCAGGAGCGTGCGGGTGTCGTCGGAACCGGGGATCGCCTCGGCGGCGCGCGCCGCCACCAGCTCCGAGCGGATCACCGCCAGCTCGGTCTGCACCTCGGCGGTGACCGCGGCGGGGGTCTGGGTGTCGGTGGCGGCGGGCAGGGCGATCTGGGCGTTGGCCCGGTAGACGTCGGGGCGGGTCAGGCCGTAGGCGGCGCCGAGCAGGACGCAGATCGCCACCGCGGCACCGACGACGACGTAGCGCCGGCGGATGACCCCGAGGTAGTCGCCCAGCTCGACCGATGCCGGTTCAGCGGCCATGGGGGTGTCCTCCGGGGGAGCGGTGGGTGGTGGTGAGGTCGGTCATGTGACGGCCCTGCGGAGCACGTCGGCCATGCCCATGCGGTCGGGGCTGTGCACCACGCCCACGACCAGCACGGCTCCGCCCAGGGTCACGCCCAGCAGCAGCCCGGGCAGAGTGGCGCCCAGAGCGGCGCGGGAGGCGACGAGGGCCACCCCTACGCCGGCGCCGATGGCGAGGGCCCGCAGGCTGCGCGCCCCGAACGGCGAGATGCCCAGCAGCTTCCACATCTGGGCCATCGGCACCGCGTTGGCCACCACCAGGCTGAGGGTCCAGGCCAGCGCCGCGCCACGGATGCCGAGGTGGGGGATGAGCACCAGGTTGGCGCCGATGTTGGCGGCCAGGGCGATGCCGGTGTTGATGAGGCTCAGACGGCTGCGCCCCGCCATCAGCAGCAACATGTCGATGGGGCCGGCGGCGGCGGCGAGAAGGAACCCGGCGCCGGCGATCACGATGACCGTGGCCCCCTCGTCGAAGCCGTCGCCGAACGCGGTCACGAGGAAGGGGGCGAAGACCATGGCGGTGAGGTACGCCGGCCAGGCCAGCAGCACCAGCCAGGCGGTGGCGGACTGGAACAGGCGGCGGGCCCCGTCGGTGCCGTCGGTGGCGAGCACCGCGGCGATCTGCGGGCCGAAGGCGATGGCCACGGCGTTGCCGGCCACGTTCCCGACGATCAGCCAGCGGGTCGCGGCGGTGTACACGCCGACCGACTCGGTCGACTCGAGGGCGCCGAGCATCAGGGCGTCGACCCAGAGGATCGTGAGGGCGAAGACCCCGGCGAAGGACCGGGGGAGGGCGAAGGCCCAGAAGCGGCGGCGCAGCTCCCGGCCCGCGATCGGCTCCGGCACGCCGGCGGTGGGGGCGGCGGGCTCGGGAACGGCCCCACCGGTTGCCGCGCCGGCGCCGGGGGACGCGTCCAGGCCGTCGAGGTCACCGGTCCCGACGAGCGGTGTCGCCGCCGGGGTGCCCGGCGGGTCGAGGCGGTCCCTGAGCGACCGCTCGGCCCGGCGCACCAGGACCGTGGTCCACAGCGCGATCGGCACCAGGGCCACGGCGTAGGGGCCGGCCCAGGCCAGCCCGACGGCGGTCGTGCCGCCGCCGGCACCGATGACCACCAGCATCAGCACGGGCAGGGAGGCGGCGCGGCCCAGGCGCTCGGTGACCACGCCCGGCACCATGGTGCCGAACCCCCGCGACCCGCCCTCGATGACCTGGTACACCGTCGCCACCGGGATGAACGGCGCCAGCACCCGCAGGTAGGTCGTCAGGTCGTCGGCCGAGCTCCCCGCTTCCTCGCCGCCGGAGGTGAGCAGGCGGCCGAGGGGCTCGGCCACCACGAACAGCGCCGCAGCGGCGGTGGCCGACACGGCGGCGACGGGGACGAGGGCGATGCGGAAGAGGTGGCGCACCTCGCGGTGGCGGTCTCGGGCGAGGAACCGGCTGGTGAAGCGGACGAGGGCCAGGTCGGTGCCGGCCATGGCCGAGCGGGCCACGATGTTGAACACCGCGATGGCCAGCAGCAGGGCCCCGGCCCCCGCGTTGCCGAGCTGGCGGGTGATGACCACGATCAGGGCGAAGTTGCACAGGCCGTAGACGCCGAATCCGGCCAGGTTGATCAGGCTGGAGCGGCCGAGGGCCCGGCCGCCGGGGTCGCCCGGGTCCTCCGAGGCCACCACGGCCGTGGGTCCGGCGGGGCCGGGGACGAGGTCGGTCACGGCGCGACGGTCCACGGGGGCGGCGTGGGGAGCTCGGCGCGCAGCCAGGCGTCGGACTCCGCGGTGGCGGCGCGGATCTGGGCCGCGGCGGAGGCCGGGATCGAGCCCTCACTCCGTGGGTTCCACCGCCCCGGGGTCACCTGGCGTCGGCTGAGGCCGAGGAAGTCGTGCAGGCGGTCGAGGGTCGGGTCCGGGCGTTGCTCCAGGTCGTCGGTGTAGAGCACCAGCACCCGCTCGCGTCCTACCGCAGCCCACAGGCGCGCGATCTGCTCGGCGTAGCGTCCCCTCGCCACGTACGACTGGTGCTGGTGAGCCAGGTGGCGGCCAGGTCGCTGGGCGAGCGTGAGCTCGGCGCCGCGGAGGCGGGCGGCCTCGGCACCGATGGCGTCGCCGAAGTCGGCGAGGGGCTCCCAGCCCCGGGCCCGCTCGTGGTGAAAGTGCGACCAGGCCCTCGTCACCGGGTCGCGCAGGATCATCACCAGCTTGACCCGGGGGAGCTGTTCGGCGATGCGGGCGGGGGCGAAGGGGTGGAAGCCGTAGTACGGCGCGGCCTCGCCCACCGCGACCTGCTCACCGACGCGTGCCGCGTCGCGGGCGACGACGGCGCGGAGCGCGAAGTTCGAGCGGTACCACCCGGGCGAGCGGTGGTACTCGACGTCGAACCAGTGCGCGCCCTTGGTCAGCCGCGGGAAGCGCACCGCCGGGTGGTCGGCCAGCAGCCGGTAGAGGGTGGTGGTGCCCGAGCGCTGGGCGCCGACGATGAGGAAGTCGGGCTCGACCCGCCACGCCGCGGTGGGGCGGGCCACGTACTGGGCGCCGCGCAGCGCAGCCAGGAACAGCCGGTAGCGCACCATCTCGGGCACCTTCGGCGCCGTCTTGGGGCGACCCGAGGGACTCCGGTCGGGCTCGGCGGCGGGCGACGGGGAGGTCGAGGGGGCGGTCATGGGGTGCTGGTAGCCCTCCGGCCGAACGTGGGATCGGCGTCGTCGTCGATGGCCCGGGCGATGGGACCGCCGGGGCCGAGGGACCCGGTGCGGGCGTCCTCGGCGTAGCGGACCCGCAGGGTGGCGAGGTAGGCCGAGATCACGAGGGGCACCTCGCCGGGCCCGTAGCCGAGCGCCACCAGGGTGTCGGCCTCGCGGGCGACGACGGTCCCCACGGCGAGCGCGAGATCGGCGCCGTCGCGCAGCAGGGCCACCTGCACCCGGTTGTGCACCAGGTCGAGCCCGAGGGGCACCGGGCCCCCGGCGCGCTCCCAGTCCCACACGTGGAGGCGGTCGCCCTCCCACGTGGCGTTCCACGGGGCCAGGTCGCCGTGCCAGGTGCCGAAGGGCCACGACCGCGCGCCCAGGGCCACGTCGAGGTCGTCGAGCAGGGCGCCGATGCGGCCGTCGGGGTCGGTGCCGGGGGTGGCCACGGAGGTCCGCAGCCGCTGCCACCACGCGCTGGCCGTGGCCTCCTCGTGGGTGGTGGGCCCGGCGATGGCCCGGATCACCGGGGCGGTGAGGGCCAGGTCGTTGGCGGTCTCGGTCATCTCCAGGTGGGCGAGGGCGAGGAGGCGGTGGCCCCGCCACGAACCCGAGGCCAGCACCTTCGGGGTCACGACGGGATCTCCGGGCGCACGGGTGAGGGCGTCGGTCTCGTGGGCGACGAGGCGGTCGGTGTGATCGTCGACGCCGAGCTTGACCCAGGCCACCGTCGCCCCGTCGCCGCCGATGGCCTGGATGACCGGCTTGCGGTTCGGGCGGGGGGCGCCGAGGGCCACGGCCAGGTCGATGTCGGCCCGGCCGAGCAGGGCGGCCAGGTGGCGGCGCAGGCTCGGGTCCGCATCGGTGCCGTCCGCGACCCGCACCCGACCGGGCACCAGGCGCGCCGCACCGAGGCGCAGCGCCGGGCGCAGGACCAGCCGGGTGAGCACGTCTCGTCGCGGGTCGGCCGCGGGTCGGATGAACGTGGCGCCCGCGGCGCGCCCGGCGGCGGGTAGCACGTAGCGGGGCCGGGTCGGGCGGGGGAGCACCGCGTAGGCGCGCCGGGGCCCTGCCGGCGCGCCCTCCGGTGCGAGGAGGGCGACCACGGCGTCGAGGGCGGTGGCGTCCGAGCGCAGGGCCGGGGTCATCGGCCCACCGCCAGCGGCCGGTCGTCGCCGGTCCTGAGGTCGGCCTCCTCGTCCTCCGCGCCGTGGCGGACGGCACGGAAGCCCAGGGCGGCGGCGATGAACACGATGTGCAGCGACGACGGGATCATGTCGTAGACGAGGATCTGCACCAGGCCCACGATCAGCACCACGTGGCACCAGAAGGTGATCGACGGCCCGGCGCGGGTCTCCCAGATCAGGCGCAGCCAGGCGGCCAGGAACACCCCCAGCCCCACGTACCCGGTCGACACCAGCACCGTCCAGAACATGCCCTGGGTGCCGATGTTGGGGTAGATCCGGTCGCCGGGGAGCGGCCGGGGGCCGCCGAGGCCGATGACGGGGCTCTCGAGGGTGGTCGTGAAGGCGGCCTCGTAGAGCAGGGTGCGCCCCTTGGAGCTGTGGTCGTTCTCGGCCCGGCCCTCGACGATGCTGCCCACCGGGGTGAAGACGATCACCAGCATCCCCACGGTCACGAGCGCGAGCAGCGCCTTGCGGGCCAGGCGGGCCACGTCGCCCGAGCGCCCGGCGGCGTAGATCAACGCGATGCCCAGGCTGAGCCAGAGGCCACGGTTGAGCGAGATGAACACCGGGATCAGCGACGCCCCCAGCAGCAGGTAGGCCAGCGAACGACGACGGGCGTCGGGCGCCTGGAGCCACGACAGGAAGAAGAACGGCAGCAACAGGGCGTAGGCCGAGCCCCAGTCGTTGGTGTAGACGAACGGCGCCTTGGGGCGTCCGAGGGGGTAGCCGAGGATGTCCTGCACCTGGGCGAAGCCGGGCGTGACCAGCTCCTGGAAGAACTCGTTCGACGCGATCGACCCCGGCAGCAGCCGCGCCGTGAGGCTCGGCAGCGATCCGTCGGGCAGCAGGGTGCCCAACCACCCCCCGATCACCACCACGACCCAGAACCCGGCCAGCAGCCGCACCAGGTGCGCGGAGGGGATCTCGTCCTCGTCGGAGCCGACGATGGCGAGGAAGAACACGGTGCACGAGGCGTAGTTGGCGAACCGCCACAGGTAGGCGAACGGCAGCCCGCCGCTGTCGAGGGCGGTGAACGACAGCACCACGAACACGAGGTACAGCAGCCACAGCCCGAAGCCGATCGGTACCCGGATCGGCCGGCGGCGGGTGATGAGCCGCACCGCCAGCGGGGCGGCGAAGACCGGCCAGATCAGGGCCCCGGCGCCCAGGGCCCACCAGAGCGGGAACCCGCCGATGCACAGCGTGATGGGCCAGTGGGCAGGCAGGCGAGCGACCCGCCCCGCCGGGCGCCCGGTCGCCCGACCGCGCGCCAGGCCGGGGGCCACCTCGTCGATCCGGCGGGTCCTCCCGCTCAGGCCGGTCGCGCCGAGCGGGGCGCGACGGTCGCGGAGCGCTCCGGCCACCGCCATCAGATGCCCCGGCCGCCGGCCTGCAGGGCGCGCAGCACCCACTCCGAGCGCACCGCTCCCGAGGCCACCAGCAGCGCCAGCCAGGCCCGGGGCTGGCGCCGGTCGCGGCCGAGGGCCCGTCGCGCCGTGACCCACGCGCCGCGTCGGTCGCCCATCGACGCCCGGGCGAAGGCCTGCTGGCCCTCGATGCGGGCCAGCCCGGCGGGCACCGTCGCCAGCTCGGGGTGGGCGGCGACGAGGTGGTCGAGGGCGTCGACGATGGTCTGCCAGCGCTCGGCGAAGAACGACGACCGGTGCCAGAACACCTTGGCCAGCGGCAGGTTGACGGCGCCGACATCGGCCCGCCGGGCGGCGCGCAGGAGGAAGTCGTAGTCCTCGGCGTAGCTGCCGGGCAGCTCCTCGTCGATGAGGCCGATGCCGTTCAGCACCGCGGTTCGCCGGACGAGGTAGGTCGATGGGTGCGCCTCGGACACCCGCGACCGCAGCAGCTCGGCGTGGGTGATGCGGGACCGGTCGAGCACGCGGGTCGACACCCGGCCCCGGGCCGCGACGAGGACTCCGGCGGTCACCAGCTCGAGGGCCGGGTCGGCGACGAGCAGGGCGACCTGGGCGGTCAGCTTGTTGGCCAGCCACAGGTCGTCGTCGTCGCAGAACGCGACCAGGTCACCGGTCGCGGCGGTGAGCCCGGTGTTGCGGGCGCCGGCCAGGCCCGCCACCCGCACGTTGCGCAGGGCCCGCACCCGGCGCCGGGCGCCCTCGGGGGTGACCTCGTCGCGACCGAGGTCGGCCTCCGGCTCGGACTGGTCGAACACGGCGAGCACCTCGAGGTCGCCGTCGTAGCGCTGGGCGAGCACCGAGGCCACGGCTCGACGCAGCAGGACCGGGCGGTCGCGCGTGGCGATCACCACCGTCACCGATGGAGGGCGCGCCTCGTCGGGTCGCTGCTCGTCGCCGTCGGGGCGCGCCGGGTGGTCCACGGGTGCCCTATCGGTCACTGGGGCCGCCGGGTGTAGCCGTAGGCGAAGAGCAGAGGAGCGGTGAGGGCCGTGACCACCCGTCGGTCCGCCGCGGGCAGCGCCTCGCGCCAGGCGTCGTCGCGGCGCAGCGGCACCGTGCCGGTGCCGAAGCGCATGGGGTTGCCGGCGACCGAGTGGCTGGCGCCCAGCCGGGCGCCGTCGGGGGTCAAGAAGGCGTCCCACCCGGGTGCGAGGTGCAGACCGGTGGGGGCCAGCACGGCGCGCAGGGTGGCCGCCGGGTCGACCAGCAGGTCCTCGTAGCGCAGGCGGTGCACCGCGGTGCCGGTGGCGCTGAGGGCGGCCAGCATCACGTTGAACGCGTCCCACCACGCGGCGGAGCTGGCGGGTGAGTAGCGGGGCATGAGGCCGTCCTGCTGCTCGGGGCGGGCCACCTCCTTGGTCCACGAGTAGGCCACGCCCCGGCTGTCGCGCACGATGTGGGTGACGCAGACGTCGACGGCGCGCAGGTGGCGCAGGGCGAAGGCGGTCGAGGCGTGCTTGGAGGAGTCGACGAGCACCGCGGCGCCCGACACGCGGGCGGCGGCGAGGTACAGGCGCTCGAGGCGGGCCACGTGGTCGGCCAGGTCGCGGCGGAACCCGGCGCGCACCGGCACCGCCAGCAGGGGCAGGTGGCGGTTGCGGTCGACGCGGTGCTGGAGGGCCTGCCACCCCGGACCGTCGACCTGGTCCCACCCGCCGAAGGCCATCCGGCCCACCTCACCCCAGAACGCACAGCTCGCCAGGCGCGCACCACAGGCACAGGGTTCGCCCTCGACCAGCCCCCGGGTCGGCAGGTGGACCACCTCGCCCAGGGTCGTCACGCCGGGCACCGCGCCCAGGAGGCGCTCGAGCAGGGTGCTGCCGCTGCGCCCCGAGCCGCCGAGGTAGAGGACGACGGGACGGTCGGGGGTGGGCGGCTTGGGCCGGGCGGCGCTCACCGGGCCAAGAGCCCGTCGACGAGGTCGCCGAAGAGGGTGACCGCCGCGGGTGGTCGATCGGTGCCCGCGGTGGTGACATAGGCCGTCGGGTCGGCGACGGCGGCGTCGATGTGGCGGCGCAGGTCGGCCTCCTCGGTGACGCAGACGGCCTGGCCCCGGTCGTCCATCCACCGGCCGAAGCTCACCTGGTGGTCGTCGACGACCTCGCCCCGATGGCCTCGCCGCGGCACGATCACCGGGAGGCGCCCGGCGCCCCGGGCGTCGAGCACGGTGCCGGGCCCGGCGTGGCCCACCACCACCCGGGCGCGCGCCATGAGGGCGGGGATCACCGCCGGGTCGAGCACGGCGTGGCCCTCGGCGTGGCGCGGCGCCGGGGCCGTGCCGTGCTGGATGACGCACACCGAGCCGGGGTGGTCCGCGGCCCACCTGTCGACCCACTCCACGAGACGGGTGAAGGGGTGGTGGTCGGTGCCGAGGGTGACGACGACGTCGAGCGGGCCGGTGCCCTCGACCGCCGAGGGGACGGGTCGCGGCGTCACAGCAGCGGCCCGATCACGACGCTGCGGGGGTAGAAGGCCTGCTGCTCGGCCCACTGCACGCAGAACAGGTCGGTGAGCGGGCGGCACATGCGTCCGGTGAGCGTCGGGCTGTCGACCCGGTCGAACACCTCGACGTACACGGTGGGGATGCCCATCCGCCGGGCCAGCAGGAAGAACGGCACGGCCACGCCGGCCCCGTTGCTGACGATCACGTCGGGGCGCTCGTCGCGCAGCACCCGGCGGGCGAGCACCAGGTTGCGCAGCGCGTTGGGCAGGTTGCGGGTGGTGGGGTGGTGGGCCCACCAGGTGCGTTCCGAGGCGAGGTGCGAGCGGGCGTCGGCCCGGTCGAAGGTGACCCACGCCCGATCGAGGGCTGCCCACCACGGGCGCAGGCACAGCAGCTGGGCCAGGTGCCCGCCGGTGGAGCAGACCAGCAGCACCCGCCGGTCGCGAGGGGTCGGCTCCGAGGTCACAGGGCCGCGACCCCACTGGCCACCCCGGGCCCGATCCGGTGCCCGATCGGCGGTGCCTCAACGGGGCAAGAACGCAAGGCGCGGGTGCCACTCGCCGCCGATGCGGCTCGAGTCGCTGCCGATCCAGAGGCCCTCGTCGGTGGGGGTCATGGTGCCCACCTGGAGGCCCCGCTCGCGGTCGGGGGCGAACGGCAGCACCGACCCGTCCGACGACCGGTAGGCGGCGATGCCGGGGCGGTCGACGGCACCGGGGCCCTTGGCGTCAGCCCGGGGGGCGTTCTCGTTGTTCGCCCAGCGCTGGTGTCCGGCGGCGTAGATCACCGGTCCGGTGACGGCGACCGCCGAGAGCGAATCCCCGCCGGTCCAGTCGGCCCACGTCTGGCGCTGACCCCCGCCGGTGCGGCCCATCTCCCAGCGGGCGACGGTGTCGCAGAGGGTGGCCAGTCCACCGCCCCAGGCTCCGGTCGTGACGATGGCGAAGAACGAGTCGTCGGGCGCGATGTCGACGTCCTTGACGTAGTAGTCGACGTTCGGGCTGCACACCCCGCCCCGGTACGCGGTGGTGGCCCAGGTGCTCACCTGGGCCGACGAGGCGCCCACGTCGATGATCGCCACCTGGGCGCGGGGCTGGTAGCCGACGCGGGTGAAGTTGCCCGTGATGACCAGCTTCGACCCGTTCCTCGTGGCGTCGAGGCGCCAGACGTTGGGGGCGCCCCGCAGGGCCAGGTCGACGGGCACGTTGAAGCCGGGGTCGACCACGCCGGTCGTGGCCCTCACCGCCGCGAGGCGGTAGCGGTTGGTGGCGCCCACCTTGGTGAAGGTGCCGCCGATGAACAGCCGCTCGCCGCGCAGGGCCATGGTGTTGACCCAGCCGTTGGTCGTGCCCTGGAACCCGGTGTCGGTGGCCCCGGTGGTGAGGTCGATCTTGGCCAGCCCCACGTAGGGCCGGCCGTTGACCGTCTGGAACGAGCCGCCGATGACCAGACGACCGTCGGAGCTGACCACCATGTCGCGCACCCCGCCTCGGTCGAGGGCCGGGGCGAACCTGGTGTCGATGGCGCCGGTGGCCTTGTCGTAGGCGAAGAGGCCGCGGCGGGCATGGACGGTGGGGTGGTTGAACCGCTTCACCCGGGTGAACTCGCCGCCCACGATGACCCGGTCGCCCAGGTCGATCACCGCGTACACCTGCCCGTCGAGGATGTGCGGGGTGCGGTCGTCGGGGTTGGTCGACACCGCCCGGGCGTGCACCGGGTTGGCCGGCGGGGCCACGACGGTCGGGCCACACGCCGAGAAGGTCAGGACGAGGGTCGCGAGCAGGGCGATGCCGCCGGTGGCGGTGCGGGCGGGGCTGCGGGTGGCTCGGGCCATCTCAGATGTTCTCCGTGGTTCTGTATGTATCACCCTCTGTGTACCCGTGGGACAGCGTCTCACCCTTCGTGGCGAGAATCAAGGGATATTCACACAGAGTGATCTCAAGGTCGCAGCGGGCGGTGACCCGGCCCGGGCCCGAACTCTCCCGCCCTCGGATCCGACCAATAGGTTCGGCGCCGTGATCCGCCTCGACGCCGCCACCGTGCTGCTGCAGTGGAGCACTGGGGGCCTGGCCTTCCTGTGGGTCACCACCCGCCGGCGCGAGGTCGGGCTCGGCTACGGCTGGCTGCTGCGGGCCACGTTCGGGCTTCTCGCCCTCGCCGGCGCCGTCATCGGCTTCGGAGTGGGCGTCGTCTGGGTCCGGGACCTGGCCTCCCTCGCCGTGGCCGCGGCGGCGGCCGCGGCGCTCGCCGTGTCGATCGTCCGTCGGCGCGCCGGGGTCGTCGGCCAGCGCCAGCGCGTCGAGGGTCGCAGCGCCCGGGTGGCGGCCATGACCGGTATCGATCGCGACGAGCAGACCTTCGACCACGGGGCGCCCGAGTTCCCGGCCCGGCTCGATCTGATCGCTCCGGCCATCGGGCTCGTCGGGCTGGTCGCGGCCGGCGTTGACGCCGGCTCGCCGGTCTGGCTCTCGGTGGCCCGCACGGTGGTCGGCGCGCTGTTCCTCGGCGCCATCACCGACGCCATGTTGCTCGGGCACTGGTACCTCGTGCAGCCCGGCCTGGCCCGCGGGCCCCTGCTGGAGATGGTGTGGGCCACGGCGCTGGTGTGGCCCCTCGAGGTGGCCCTGCTGCTCGTCCCCACCGGGATGGCCTCGGTGCTCTCGGGCACCATCGACGACGAGTACGGGGGGATCCTGGGCTGGACGTGGGTCACGTGCGCGGTCACCACCCTCGGGCTTCTGGCGGTGACCCGTGCCGCGCTGAAGGAACGCCAGTACAGCGCGGTGATGGCCGCCACCGGCCTGCTCTACCTGGCCATCCTCACCGCCTTCGGCACCGACCTCATCGCCCGCGCCCTGCTCTCCTGACCCACCGGCACCGAGAGAAGAGCGCCGGGCTTCGTGACCGTCAGAAGACCACTTCGGGACCGGCGTGACCGGATGCGGGGACCGGCGTGGAGGGGGTCAGGCGGGGAGGCGGAGCGTGGCCCGGAGGGCCATGTGGTCGGTGCCGGGGACGCGGATCCGTTCGAGGGCCTCGGTCAGCACGTCGCGCGAGGTGACGATGTGGTCGAGGGGCAGGAACGGGGGGAACCGGATGCCGGCGATGGGATGGTCGACGGGCCAGGTCGGGAACCACCTCCGACCGACGCGCGCCTGGGCGTCGACCAGGTCGTGGTGCGCGAGGGCGCGTCGGTAGTGGCCGTGGCCGCCGGTGGCGTTCCAGTCGCCCGCCAAGATGAGCGGCCGGTCGCAGCCCTCGGCGATCGCCGCGGCCGCGGCGATCGTGGTGTGCCAGAGGCTCACGTCGCCGACCTCGATCGGGGCCTGGGCGTGGACCGGAACGACGCGGATGTCGATCCCGTCGACGTCGATGTCCACCACGTGCCCGGGCCGCCCCCCGAGGTCGAGCAGCCGCCGATCGACGATCGGGTGGCGAGCGGCGACCAGGGAGCCGAACCACCCCTCGTCCACGTCCTCCGAGACGTGGGGGTAGAGCTCACCGAATGCCGATCGCGCCAAGGCGTCGGCCGTGGCGGTGGTGTGCTCGATGATGCAGACGAGGTCGGCGTCGGCGTCGAGCAGGGCAGCGACCTGTGCGTCGGCATCGGCCATGGTGCACTCCACGTTGGCGGCGAGCAGGGTGAGCGTGGCGCCCGGCGCGCCCAGCGCGCTCGGCGGGGGGCCGGGGTCGCGCGGGAGCAGCGGCAACGCGGCGAGGCCCATGATGAACCGTTTGCGCACCTCGAGCGCGACCCGGCCCTGCGGCCCCGCCGGGCGAACCCCCTCGGTCGCCCCCGGCGTCTCCGCCGACCCGGTGTCACCGCCGGCCTGAAGCCGGTCGGGCCCCTCGCGTCCGCTCAACGGACGACGAAGTACTTGGCCTTGGGGTGGTGCAGCAGGATCGCCGAGGTGGTCTGCTCGGGCTGGTACTGGTAGCCGGTGTCCTCGCTGACCTCGATGCCGATGCGCTCCGCGCCGAGCAGCTGGGCCACCTTCTCGTTGTCCTCGAGGTCGGGGCACGCCGGGTAGCCCCACGAGTAGCGGCCGCCGCGGTACTGCTGGCGGAACAGCCCGGCGATCGAGGGGCCGTCCTCGGCCGCGAAGCCCCACTCCTCGCGGATGCGGCGGTGCCACAGCTCGGCCAGGGCCTCGGCCATCTCGACGCCGAGGCCGTGGAGCATCAGGTAGTCCTGGTACTTGTCGGCGGCGAAGAGCTCGGCGGTGCGTTCGGAGACGGCCGATCCCATGGTGACGATGTGGAACGCCACGTAGTCGACCTCGTCGGAGCCCACGGGGCGCACGAGATCGCTGATGCAGGGCCAGGGCTCGACCCGCGAGCGGGGGAACCAGAACCGGTCGAGCTCGGCGTCGCGGGACTCGTCGGCCCAGATGACGATGTCCTGACCGTCGGCGTTGCACGGGTAGTAGCCGTAGACGACCGCCGGGTGGAGCAGGTTCTCGGTCACCGCGGCGGCGAGCTGGGCCCGCAGCTGGGGGCGCATGCGCCCGCGGAACTCGTCGTTGGTCTCCTTGGTGCCGTCGGCTCGCTTCTCGGGGCGGAACTGCCACTGGTTGCGGAACAGCGCCGTCTCGTTGACGTAGGTCAAGATGTCGTCGAGGGCGATGCCCTTGACGATCTTCGACCCGGTGAACGGCGGTACGAAGATCGGGTTGTCGGTCTCGAGCTCGGGGGAGCGGTCGGGGACCTCCGCGTCGTCGCTGGCGCCGGCGTCACGGCCGCCGAAGCGCCCGGCCAGCTGGACCTCGGACTCGCTCGGCGTCACGCCCCAGTCGGGATCGTCACCGTCGGGGTTCCGCTTGATCTCGTTGAGGCGGTCCATCACGTGGAGGCCCTCGAAGGCGTCCTTGCCGTAGAAGAGCCGCCCGCCGTAGACGTTGCGCAGGTCACGCTCCACATAGGTGCGGGTGAGCGCGGCGCCGCCCAGCAGCACCGGGAACCCGAGGGAGCGCTGGTTCAGCTCCTCGAGGTTCTCGCGCATGATGAGGGTGGACTTCACCAGCAGGCCGCTCATGCCGATGGCGTCGGCCTCGACCTCCAGCGCCTTGTCGATCATGTCGCTGATCGACACCTTGATGCCGATGTTGTGGACCTCGTAGCCGTTGTTGGTGAGGATGATGTCGACGAGGTTCTTGCCGATGTCGTGGACGTCGCCCTTCACGGTGGCGAGCACGATGCGACCCTTGCCCGAGTCGCCCTCGACCTTCTCCATGTACTGCTCGAGGTAGGCGACCGACGCCTTCATGGTCTCCGCCGACTGGAGCACGAAGGGGAGCTGCATCTCGCCCTTGCCGAAGAGCTCGCCCACGACCTTCATGCCCGAGAGCAGCACGTCGTTGACGATCTGCAGGGCGGTGAAGTCGCCGGCGAGGGCCTCGTCGAGCTCGGCGACCAGGCCGTCGCGCTCGCCGTCGATGATCCGCTGGGCGAGGCGCTTGTCGACCGGCCAGTCCGACCGGTCCTCCTTTTCGACGACCTGGGCCTTCACATCGGCGAAGATCTCCAGCAGCTTGTGCAGCGGGTCGTACTTCTCGTCCCCATCGGCCAGCGCACCGGCGGCGCCCCGGCGGTCGTAGATGAGGTCGAGGCTGACGTCGCGCTGCTCGTCGGGGATGCGCGACAGCGGCAGGATCTTCGACGCGTGGACAATGGCCGAGTCGAGGCCGTTCTTCACGCACTCGGCGATGAACACGGAGTTCAGGACGTGGCGGCTCGCCGGGTTGAGCCCGAAGCTCACGTTGGACACGCCGAGGGTGGTGTGGGCGCCGGGGATCTCGGACTTGATGCGGCTGATGGCCTCCATGGTGGCCATGGCGTCGCGGCGCAGGTCCTCGTCGCCGGTCGAGAGCGGGAAGGTGAGGGCGTCGAAGATGAGGTCCGACGGCGCCAGGCCGTAGGTCCCCACGGCAAGGTCGGTGATGCGGTGGGCGATGCGCATCTTCCACTCGACGTCGCGGGCCTGGCCCTCCTCGTCGATGAGCAGGCAGATCACCGCCGCGCCGTACTCCTTGGCCAGCCCGAAGACCCGGTCGAGGCGGCTGCCGGGGGCGAAGCCGTCCTCCAGGTTGGCCGAGTTGAGGATGGCCCGGCCGCCGATCCACTGCAGCCCGGCCTCCATGACCTGCGGCTCGGTCGAGTCGAGGACGAGCGGCGCGTTGGCCTGGGTGGCGAAGCGGCTGGCGAGGGCGTCCATGTCGCCGGTGCCGTCGCGGCCCACGTAGTCGACGCAGAGGTCGAGGACGTGGGCGCCCTCCTTGATCTGGGCGTTGGCCATGGCCGAGCAGGTGTCGTAGTCGGCTTCGAGCATGGCCTCGCGGAACTTCTTCGAGCCGTTGGCGTTGGTGCGCTCGCCGATCATGAGGAACGAGGCGTCCTGCTCGAGGGTGACCGCCGAGTAGATCGAGGTCACCGCGGGCTCGAACTCCGGTGTGCGCGCCGCCGGGGTCAGCCCCGGGGCCATCTCGGTGAGCAGCCTGATGTACTCCGGCGTGGTGCCGCAGCAGCCGCCGATGACCGAGACGCCCATGTCGGTGACGAAGCGACGCTGGTGGTCGCGCAGCTCCTCGGCGGTCAGGTCGTAGTGCATCTGGCCGTCGACCACCGAGGGCAGCCCGGCGTTGGGCAGGCACGAGATGGGCCGCCGGCTGTGCTGGGACAGGTGGCGCAGGTGCTCACCCATCTCCGACGGGCCGGTGGCGCAGTTGAGGCCGAGGATGTCGATGCCGAGGGGCTCGATGGCCGAGAGGGCGGCGCCGATCTCGGTGCCGAGCAGCATGCGCCCCGTGAGCTCCATGGTGACCTGGGCCTGGATCGGCACCGGGCGGCCGTGGGCGGCCATGGCCCGCCGGGAGCCGATGACCGCCGCCTTCAGGGCCAGCAGGTCGAAGTGGGTCTCGAGGATGAGGAGGTCGACGCCGCCCTCGATGAGGGCGTGGGCCGCGTCCTCGTAGGCGTCGCGCAGGGGCGCGAAGCGGATCTGGCCGAGAGAGGGCGACTTGGTGCCCGGCCCGAGCGAGCCGGCGACGAAGCGGGGCCGGTCGGGGGTCGAGAACTCATCGGCCACCTCGCGGGCGATGCGGGCGTTGGCCAGGGCGATCTCGTGGCTGCGCTCACCGATGTCGTACTCGCCGAGGGGCACGGCGAAGGCGCCGAAGGTGTTGGTCTCGACCACGTCGGCGCCGACCTCGAGGTAGGCCGTGTGCAGGGCCCGGACGATGTCAGGGCGGGTGACGCCGAGGATGTCGGTGCACCCCTCGAAGGCGGGGCCGCCGTAGTCGTCCAGGTCCAGGTCCTGGGTCTGGAGCCAGGTGCCGGTGGCCCCGTCGTAGACGACGACCCGTTCGGCGACGGCGTCGAGGAAGGTGCTGCTGCCCATCGGGCGAGGCTACCGAGACGCCGCGACGTGGCTGCCATCCCTTCCTCGCAGAACCGCCCGCCATCTTGCGTGCGGGAGGTGGAACAACGCTCCGGTCTGGGGTTCAGTCCGTCCCACAGTGGTGTCGTTGGTGGTACATTCGGGACCATGGATGGGACATCAGCCATGACGATGGGAGACCGGGGACGGGTCGTGATCCCGGCGGAGCTGCGGCAGCGAGAGGGCTGGACGCAGGGCACCACGTTGCTCCTGATCGATACCGACGAGGGTGTCCTCCTGCTCACCCGCGACCAGCTCCGCGATCGGATACAGCGGGATCTGGCCGGAGGGCCGAGCCTGGTGGACGAGCTCATCGCTGAGCGCGGCGCCGCGGCGGCCGAGGAAGACCGGGAGAGCGGGTATTGAACGTCTTCGATTCCTCCGCGCTCCTGGCCTACATCAGGAAGGAGCCCGGAGCCGAGGTCACCGAGGCCGCGCTCATCGCCGGGGGGACGTGTGGCGCGGCCAACTGGTCCGAGGTGGCACAGAAGGTTACGGCGACCGGGTACCGCTGGGCGGCCGTCTCACGGTTCCTGCGGGCGTACCCATTCACGATCGAGCCCGTGACGCGCATCGACGCGGAGTGGGCCGCCGCCCGATGGCGGGCGGGCGAGGGACTGTCGTTGGGTGACCGCCTGTGCCTCGCGCTCGGCGAGCGCCTCGACGCAACGGTGTGGACCGCCGATGGGCGCTGGGGGGAGGGCGGTCGCATCCGCCAGATCCGCTGACCCCGGCGCGGCCCGTCGGGCCCAGGCCCTCATGACGGCGACAGACTCGCCTGCCTACGACAAGTCATAGTAGGTTGAATCGAGTGAGCATCGGAGCCGGGAACCAAGCACCGAGCTCCCGGCCGACGCTGCGGCGGCCGGCCGTCCTCGTCTGTGTGGTGGTCCTTCTGATCGTCGTGGGCTACTTCGCGCTCGGGATGCCGGGGATGGATCACTCACCGAGCGGCTCCCGCATGCCGGCCATGGATCACTAGCACGCCGGTCAACGACGCTCCAGCAGGTTGAGCTGCCCGAGGAGGACCACGCTGACGATCCCGATCAGCCCTAAGCAGGAGCCGGCGAGGAAGCCGACGGCGGTGAAGATGCCGTGGGGCGAGACCGAGAGGACGCCCAGGTCGATGGTCACGAGCGGGGGATAGGAGAGGGCGCTCCAGATCATGAGCGCAACCTACGACGTCATGTCGTAGTTGTCTTCCCGGAACGCAACGCCTGGACGCCACGTCCTACTACGTCGCTGAAGTAGCGAGGCCCAGAGGCAGATGTCGCTGACCGTGATCGACCGCCATCATCGTTGGCGAGGTCGACCTCGATGCCCACGATGTCGGGGGGAACGGAGGTGGTGGCGGGCGCGCCGGTACTGTGCGGCCATGCGGATCATCGAGGCCGACCAGGTCGCCGACGTGCGGGCGGGGGAGATCCCCGCCCACATCGGGGTCATCATGGACGGCAACGGGCGGTGGGCCCAGATGCGCACCCTGACCCGTTCCCAGGGCCACGCCGCGGCCGAGGACGCCGTGGTCGCCACCGTCGACGCCTGCCTCGCCCTGGGCGTCGAGTGGCTCTCCGCGTACGCCTTCTCGACCGAGAACTGGACCCGCGACATGGAGGAGATCGCCTTCCTCATGCGCTTCGACGAGTGGCTGCTGCGCAAGGAGCGGCGCGACGAGCTCAACGACAAAGGCGTGCAGATCCGGTTCCTCGGGCGCCTGGACGACCCCCGCATCCCGCCCGACTCCCGTGACTGGTTGACCGAGACCGCGGCGCTGACCGCGCACAACTCGCGCATGGTGCTGGGCATCGCCTTCAACTACGGGGGCCGGGCCGAGATCGCGGATGCAGCCCGGCGGCTGGTGGCGTCGGGCATCGGACCCGACGATGTCACCGAGGAGCGCCTCGCGGCTGAGCTCTACGCGCCGGACATGCCCGACATGGACCTGGTCGTGCGCACCTCGAGCGAGCACCGCATGTCGAACTTCTTCCCCTGGCAGGCCACCTACGCCGAGCTGGTCTTCCTCGACACGCTGTGGCCCGACTTCCGCGAGGGCCACCTCTACTCGGCGGTGGCCGAGTACCAGGCCCGTCGTCGGCGCATGGGCGCGGCGAGCGTCGCCTCGCTCGGGGCCCGTCGCGAGTGAGAGGCGACCGCCGATCGCGGCGGGCCGAGGGCCCACGACCAGGGCGGACGGGCACGGCCTCGAACCCGAGGCCCATCGAGATGTGACGGGCGGATCGTCGGCGGCGACGCCGTCGCTCCGACTCGTCGGTCCGCAGGGGCAGGTCGGTACGCTCCTGCCATGACCCCGGAGGACCTGGCGGCCCGGCTCGGCCTGGCGGAGCTCCCCGTGGGACTCGACGCCGTGGAGGTCGAGCTCGACCGGGCCGTCGTCGTCGATCGGGCCGAGCTCGAGGCGCCTGCCCGGCGGGTGGTGCTCGGAGGAGGCAAGCGCCTGCGCCCGGCCCTCGCCCTCGCCTGCGCAGCCGCAGCCACCGGTCGGGGCGACGACGTCGTCCGCAACCCCGACGTCGTCGCCGGGGCCACCGCGATCGAGCTGGTCCAGGCCGGCTCCCTGGTCCATGACGACATCATGGACGAGGCTGGCGAACGCCGCGGCGTGCCCACGATCAACGCCGTCGAGGGGCCCAGCCAGGCCCTGCTCGTCGGTGACTTCCTCCTCGCCCGCGCCGGCCAGCTCGCCGCCGGGGTGAACCAGTCGGTCGCCGGGTTCCTGGCCACCGCCATCGCGGATCTCTGCATCGGCCAGTCGGCCGAGGTCGCCACCCTCTACGACCCGGAGCGCAGCCTCGACGCCTACGAGGACTCGATCCGAGGCAAGACCGCGGCGCTCTTCCGGGCGTCGTGTGAGATCGGCGTCGCCGCCACGGGGGAGGCCTCCGACGCGATCGCCGCGGTGGCCGCCTACGGCACCGCGTTCGGCATGGCCTTCCAGATCGTCGACGACGTGCTCGACCTCGTCTCGACCGCCGAGGCCCTCGGCAAGCCGGTAGGCAACGACATCCGCGAGGGCGTCTACAGCCTCCCTGTCCTGCTGGCCCTGAAAGGCCCCGACGGCACCGCCCTGCGGTCCCGGCTCGGCCACGTCCCGGCCGAGGGCGAGGTGGCCCACGCCCTCTCCCTGGTGCGGACCTCCGCCGGGGTCACCGACGCCCTCGAGCGGGCCCGGGCGTTCAACGACGAGGCCGCCGCCGCCCTCGTGGTGCTGCCCGCTGGAGCCGTGCGCGACGGCCTGGCCGGCCTCCCCGCCGCCTACCTCGACTGGGCCCTCGAGCAGAAGGCACCGGACCTCGTCCCGACCGGCTCCTGAGCCCGCCCGATCGGCCGGGCGCCGGTGCGATCTGCGAAGTGGGGCACACATCGTCGCCCCGACGACCAAATCGCGCCCCGGTTCGGGCTCGTCGGCGGGGGGCCGCCCGTCACGCCGGTAGCCTCGACGCCGATGAAGATCTACACGAGGAAGGGCGACGACGGCACCACCGGTCTGCTCTACGGCGGTCGGGTCTCGAAGCACTCGGCCCGACCCGAGGCCTACGGGCAGCTCGACGAGGCCCAGGCCTTCCTGGGCGTCGCCCGCGCCCACGCCGAGCCCGGCGGCGAGCTCGACGGCATCCTCACCGGCATCCAGCGCGACCTCTGGGTGCTGATGGCCGATCTGGCCACCGACGCGGCCAACCGGGCCAAGCTGACCCCCGGCGCCACCCTCGCCACCGGCGAGATGGTCACGCCGCTCGAGGCCATGATCGACGACATCGGCACCCGGTTCGAGGCCCCCACCGAGTTCGTGATCCCCGGGGGCACCGTCGTCGCCGCCCACCTCGACGTGGCCCGCACCGTCGTACGCCGAGCCGAGCGCGTCGCGGTCGCCCTCGCCCCCGAGAGCGCCGCCGCCCTCGCCTACCTCAACCGCCTCTCCGACCTGCTGTGGATCCTCGCCCGGTGGCAGGAGGGCACGTCGCTCACCAGCCGCTCGGCCTGAGCGGTGCCGCCGCCGACCCACCGGACCCCGAGAAACGTCGTACGGATGTGTGTCACCGAGGATCACATTCGGTACGAAGCTCGAGGCCCCGCTCGCTGATATCGCCCTGAGAGGACTTTCGTGACCGCTACACCCGTCACCCCCACCACCGCGGCCCAGGCGCCCGCCCGCGCCGATCTCCGCGTCGTGGCCGCCCGCTCCGACCGTCTGGGTGCCGACCTCACCGACCTCGGCGTCGACGAGGGCTTCGCCGAGGCCGCCGGGTTCGGGGGCCAGGCGAACCAGACCCTCCTGCTGCCGGCGGGCGGTCCCGGTCCCGACACGTTGCTCGTCGGCGTCGGCGAGGAGGCGGGGGTCGACGGCAACCGGCTGCGCGCCGCCGCCGGCGCCGCCGGGCGCAAGGTGACCCGCCACCGCAAGGTCGTGGTGGCGTTGGGCGAGAAGGCGGCCGACGGCACGAGCCGCGAGCACGTCGCCCAGGCCGTCGCCGAGGGCTGGGTGCTCGGCGCCTACCGCTTCGATGGGCACCGCTCGAAGCCCTCAGAGGTCGAGGTCACCTCCGTCGTGCTCACCGCCGGAGCCGCCAAGGTGGCCAAGGACGCCGTGGCCCGGGGCGTGGCCCTGGCTCGCGCTGTCAACCTCGCCCGCGACCTCGTGAACGAGCCCGGCGGTTCCCTCCTGCCCGCCGACCTCGCGGCCCGGGTCAAGGCCGTGGGCGCCGAGGTCGGGCTGAAGGTGAAGGTCGACGGCCTGGCCGCCATCAAGCGGCGCGGGCTCGGCGGCCTGGCCGGTGTGGCCCAGGGCGCGACCAACGAGCCCCGCTTCGTCGAGATCGCCTACGAGCCGAAGGGCAAGCCCACCGGCCACGTCGCCCTGGTGGGCAAGGGCGTCACCTTCGACACCGGCGGGTACTCGCTCAAGACCTCCGACGGGATGAAGGGCATGAACGGCGACATGGGCGGCGCGGCGGCGGTCATCGGGGCCATGAGCGTGCTCGGCACCCTCGGCGTGAAGGTCAAGGTCACCGGCTACCTCCCGCTGGTGGAGAACATGATCGGGCCCGACGCGATCCGCGTCGGTGACGTGCTCACGACACGCGGGGGCACCACCGTCGAGGTGCAGAACACCGACGCCGAGGGTCGCCTGATCCTCGCCGACGGCCTGCGGGTCGCCTCGGAGGCCGAGCCCGACGCCATCATCGACCTGGCCACCCTCACCGGTGCCTGCATGGTGGCCCTCGGCCCCCGGGTCGCCGGCCTCTTCGGCAGTGACGACGGCCTCGTCGGGCGGATCCACGCGGTTGCCGACGCGGCCGGGGAGTCGGTGTGGCCGATGCCCATGCCCGAGCACCTCCGCGCCGGGCTCGACTCCGACATCGCCGACCTCCGGAACATCTCCGGTGGCCGCCACGCCGGGGCGTCGGTGGCCGCGCTGTTCCTGCGCCACTTCGTCGGCGACGGCATCGCCTGGGCGCACCTCGACATCGCCGGCCCGTCGTGGATCACCGATTCGGCCCAGGGCGAGGTCCCCAAGCTGGGCACCGGCTTCGGCGTGCGCCTGCTCACCGACCTGCTCGCCGGCTGGGAGCCGCTGCCCGCGTCCGGCTGATCGACCCGGCATCGTGGTGCCTGAGCCGTTCTTGCGCCCGATCACCGCGGTGGGTCTCGGCCGTTCTTGCGCCCGATCACCGCGTTGGTCTCGACATCTGGGCGCAAGAAGGGGTCGTCTCTGGGTCGGGGTGCGTTCTTGCGCCCGATCACCGTGGTGGGCGCCGGGTTTCGGCGCAAGAACGGATCCTGAGGGTCCCGAAGGGTCCCGGTCGAGCCCCCGGGACCATGGGACTCGACCGGGAGGTCGGGCGATCGCCGTTCTCCCCGGGTGTTCCGTGCGCCCTGTGCGGGCGGCCCGGCGGCGCGGCAGGCGGTCAGGCGGCGTCGCCACCGAGGTCGACCTCGACCGTCGGCCGGGGTGGTGGGGGTGGGACGCGGCGCCCGCCCGCGGCGGTGGGCGGGGGGACGGCACGTTGCGACGGGGCGGGGCCGCCCACCGGCTGCGGGGTTCGGGTGTCCGGGGTGGCGGCCACCTCCTCGGGTGGCGGGAACGAGACGTCGGGGTCGCGGGCGGCGAGGAGGCGGTGGGCCCACACCGCGGCGTCGCGGGCGACGACGGGGTGGATCTTCCAGCGGTGGAGGCGTTGCTCGGTGGTCGCCACGTCCTCACCCAGCTCGGCGAGGGCCAGGGCGACACGGCGGGCCCGGCGCTGTTGGGCGTCGAGGGTGGCCGCGTCGCGCTCGACCTCCCGCCACCGGCCGTGCTCGCTCCGCACGCCCGGAGGTAGACGGTCGATCTGGTGGCGGGTGAGCGGCGGCAGGTGCCGGCGCACCGAGAGGGTGTGGTCGGCTCCGGCTCGGGCCACCCCGAACTGGCAGCATCGGTGCAACGCTCGCACCAACGGGCTGTGGCGGCCCCGCCCGGTGCCGAGGCCGAGGGCCGAGGCGGTCGCCTCGAGGTCGAGGGTGAACCCGTCGGGGTCGGCTTCGAGTCGAGTGTCGATGTGGCGCACGAGCCAGGTGGTCGAGGGCCCGAGGATCGACAACCAGAAGCGTTCGACGTAGGTCGATCGCGGCGCGTAGCCGAGGGTGTCGATCACCGGGTCGGACCAGGCGTCGACGGTGAGGGTGGGGGCGGACAGGTCAGGGGCAGGCATGGGTCGCTCTCCCGGGCGAGGGGATGGGGGAGGCGGAAGCGATGTGCTTCGAGTGTTCTCGTGTACTTTCAGCTATTTCCACGGCATTGTCAACCCCCCGCTGGCGACGGGTCCCGGGCCGACGCGGTGGCCCACAGCGGTACCGTGCGGCGATGGCGGCGAGCAGCGCGACCTCCTCGACCTCTGACCGGGAGGGCATTCAGCACCGGGCTTGGCTGGGCGGCCACGAGGTGGACGTGGGCCTGGCGGTGGCCGAGGCGGCCGACTGGGTCGCCGGGAGCCGGGCCACCGTCGTACTCACCGGCGCCGGCATCTCCACCGACAGCGGCATCCCCGACTTCCGGGGCAAGAACGGCCTCTGGACCAACAACCCCGACGCCGAGAAGGCCAGCACCATCACCCACTACCTCACCTCCCCCGCCGTACGTCGGGCGGCGTGGCGGATCCGACTCGCGTCACCGGCGTGGGCGGCTCGTCCCAACGCCGGGCACCTCGCCCTCGTCGAGCTCGAGCGCCAGGGGCGCCTCGACACGGTGATCACCCAGAACACCGACGGGCTCCACCAGCTCGCCGGCGCCCGGCCCGACCGGGTGGTGGAGGTGCACGGGTCGATGCGCGGCGTCATGTGCGTCGACTGCGACGATCGGGCCGACATGGGTCAGGCCCTGGCCCGCGTCGAAGCCGGCGAGGACGATCCCCCGTGCCGCGGCTGCGGCGGCATCCTCAAGTCGACCACGGTGCTCTTCGGCGAGGGCCTCGACCCCGCCGACACCGAGGCGGCCCAGGCCGCGGCCGAGCGGTGCGACCTGATGCTCGCCGTCGGCACGACGCTCAACGTGTTCCCGGTCGCCTACCTGCCGCGCGTCGCTCGGCGGGCCGGCGCCCGGCTGGTCATCGTCAACGGGGGTCCGACCGACCAGGACGACACGGCTGACGCCGTGCTGTGGGGCTCGATCTCCGACCTCCTCCCCGCGCTCGTTGCCGCCCCTCCCGCACCGCCCGGCGCCTGATGCCGTCAGCCCTGCACCACCATGGTGAAGGTGCTGTCGGCGCCACTGGCCACGAACCACTCCGGATCCGCCTGGCCGATGCCGAGCGTGACCCGGTAGCGACCGGGGGGGAGCGGCTGGAGGAACGCCCCGACGGCGAAGACACGGACCTCGGTGGTGAAGCCGTCCCCGGGCTCGATCCACCTCGGCAGCTCGCCCCCGGACTGGGCCCCGACCGGGTTGGCGGGGTCCAGGGGCACGATGTCGGCCACGATCCGAACCCGCGCGTCGAGGCCGTAGCTGGCGGCATCGGGCCAGGGTGACCCGGTGCCGGTGTGGCGACCCCTGACCGTGAGGACCACCTCTCCGCTGGGCTCGACCTCCACCGTGTCGAGTCGGTCGACGATCTCCAGCTCGCCCCGCCGGGCCGACTCCGGCAGGCCGGTGGGGAACCCGGAGGGCAGCAGGCGTCCCTCCTCTTCGAGGCGGTCCTGCTCGGCGCCGGGCAGGACCCAGAGGGCCATGCCCCCGGTGGTGCCACGAAACTGATAGAAGCCGCCCTCGTCCAGCAGGGCTATCCGCGCCCCTCTGCCCTGCAGACCGCCGTCGGTGACCGGTGCGAAGACGTACGGGCCGTCCGGACGCTGGCCCAGCTTCGGCTCGTAGAGGTCGAAGCGCACCTCCGGCATCCAGAACTGGTAGCTGAGCACCGTTGCACCCCGCGTGGCATCCGCCTCGAGGTCGGCCCGGGTGACGCCGAGCGCCTCCACCTGCTCGGGCACCCTCCAGTCTCGGTAGGTGGCCTTGGCAAAGCTGTCGACGTCTTGCACCCGGCCGAAGGCCGACCAGGTGAACCAGAGGGCCAGGGGCACCACCAGCCAGCGGGGTCGCCTGAGGGTCCATGCTCCCAGGGCGACGATTCCCAGACCGCCGGCGGCGATGAGCGTGGCCCGCACGTAGGTACCCGAGGACGGATCACCGAGGGCCCGGGTGATCGCGGGTACCGCGAAGTGGGCGTAGGTACCCCCGTAGGCGGTGGGGTCCTGGAGCAGGTGGAGCCCGAGGGCCAGGGCCGCGACTGCGGTCGCCGCCCCCATCAGCCACGAGGCCAGGGCCCGCCGGTCCCGCACGCGCAGGAGCACCGCGATGCCGGCGGTGGCCCACACCGGCGAGAAGCAGTCGTTGTGGCGGCCGTAGATGAGGTGATCGGCGCGGAACTGGGTCTGGGTGAAGAACAGCACCGAGATGGCGAACACTCCGAGGGCTGCGGCCAGCAGGGCCCCGGCGGTGAGTCGCGCCGCGGGGCTCACCGCCGCCGATCCGGCACCCGCGCTCCCGCCGTCCGCCCTCGACACGACGGGTTCGGCCGTTGCGGCTGTTGGGACCGTTGCGGCCGTTGCGTCGACCGCGGCCGGCTCGGTCGCCTCGCCGCTCGGGTCGGGTCGCACCTCCTGCGGCCCTCTGCCGGGGTTGCGTCCCCGCGCCACCGCCGCCAGGAGGGCCACGCCGAGCACGGTGAGCCCCAGGCTCCCCACCGCCAGGTACCACGCCTGTCCGACGGCGCTGGTGCTCAGATCGGCGAGGCCGGTCCGGTCGGTGACCAGATCGACGGCGTCGCCGACGTCGCCCTCCAAGGAGTCGACCTCGGACCAGCGGGCCGCCACCAGCGCGCCCTGCACGAACCAGGCCCCGGCGGTGAGCGCGACCAGCCCGACCAGGTTGGCCACCGCCACGGTGATGGGGAGACGGCGGCGCCAGGTGGCCACCCCGATGACCACGACGGCCACCACGAGCACCGGGATGAAGCGCGGATGGCTGGCGTACAGCAGAGCGGCGGCGGGCCCGAACCAGACGCGGCGGAGCAGCGGGCCGGGCGACAGCGACCGGTGCAGGGCCAACGTGGCCGCCACCACCAGGGGAAGGGCCAGGTTCTCCGACAGGGCGGAGACCCCTGTGCCGGTGGCCGCCGGCACCAGTGCACCCACCACTGCGGCGAGGACGGCGTCGCGGGCGCCGAGGCCCAGGACCCGGCGCCCCAGGGCGGCCAGCAGCGGGACGAGCGCGCTCAGCAGGGCGGCGTTCAGAACGAGGATCGACCGCCAGAGGTGGGCGGGGTCGTCGAAGATCCAGTGCAGTGGCGCGAGGAGCAGTGAGTAGCCGAAGCCGTAGGACGGTGACACGGGCATCCCGAACGTCGGCCCCTCGCCCGCGAGCCACCGGGCGTTGCCCAGGTACCCCGCCTCGTCGAGGATCACCGAGGGACCCGGGATCCGGCTCGACAACCACACATGGAGGGCGAAGGCGACTCCGGTCGCCAGGACCACGGACCAGCGATCGGTCCGTCGCCCGATGGCCGGCGCCCCCGTCGACCCAGTCCGGTCGGCCGGTACGCTGCCGGTGGTGGTGTGCTGGGTGCATTGGACGGCCGGCGCCCCCGTCGACCCAGTCCGGTCGGCCGGTACGTTCTCGGCCACCGGGGGTGGCGGGTCGGGCACGGGCGCGCAGGCTAGCCACGGGTCGCGCCGCCCACGGTCACCCCCGGGGAATCGCCAGCCGGGTCCGATTGTTGAGCGACTCGGTAGGGTTTTCCCCACCGGCGCCGGGCCGACGGCTGCGCCCGACCCCACCGACACGACGAGAAGAGGATCGACATGCCGAGCTTCCGGGACATGCTGGCCGACGCCAAGAGCCAGATCCGTGAGGTCACCACGGCCGAGGCCGATGAGATGCGAGGCTCCGAGGACGCCGTCGTGCTCGACGTGCGCGAGGCCGACGAGTACGAGCAGGGCGCCATCCCGGGGGCCGTGTTCATCCCCCGCGGCACCCTTGAATCGGGCATCGAGGGCCGCATCCCCGACAAGGACACGCCCCTCGTCGTCCACTGCGCCGGCGGCGTGCGCTCGGCCCTGGCGGTCAAGAGCCTCCAGGAGCTCGGCTACAACAACGCCGTCTCGGTGCAGGGCGGGTTCAACCAGTGGAAGGACGAGGGGCGCGACTGGAGCCAGCCCCAGACCCTCAACCCCGACCAGCGCAACCGCTACCAGCGCCACCTGCTGCTGCCCGAGGTGGGCGACGAGGGCCAGCAGAAGCTGCTCGCCTCCAAGGTGCTGCTGCTCGGCGCCGGCGGCCTCGGCTCGCCCGCGGCGCTGTACCTGGCGGCGGCCGGCGTCGGCACCATCGGCATCATCGACATGGACGTCGTCGACGACTCCAACCTCCAGCGCCAGATCCTCCACAACCTCGAGCGCATCGGCGACCGCAAGGTCGACTCGGCCAAGAAGACCATCACGCTGATCAACCCCGACGTCGACGTGGTCACCTACGACACCCGTCTCGGCGCTGACAACGTCATGGACATCCTCTCGGGCCCCGACGGCAACGGCTGGGACGTCATCGTCGACGGCACCGACAACTTCCCGACCCGGTACCTCGTCAACGACGCCACCGTGAAGCTGGGCATCCCCGTCGTGCACGGCTCGATCTTCCGCTTCGAGGGCATGGTCACCGTCTTCGACCCGCAGCACGGCCCCACCTACCGCGACATGGTCCCCGAGCCCCCGCCGGCCGACATGGCGCCGTCGTGCGCCGAGGCCGGGGTGCTGGGCGTGCTGCCCGGCATCGTCGGGTCGCTCCAGGCCCTCGAGGCCATCAAGATCCTGCTCGACCTGGGCGACCCGCTCCGCGGTCGGCTGCTGGCCTATGACGCCCTCGAGACCACCTTCCGGGAGTACAAGGTCCAGGTCGACCCGACCAACGAGATCACCTGGGCCAACCGCGAGCGCATCACCGTCGCCGAGGTCGAGGGCCTCTGCGCTCCGCTCCCGCTGGCGCCACCGCCGTCCTGACCGGGCCCCGGCCCCGGCGCACGGGCTGCGGTGCGCCGCGGGTTGCGGCGTAGCCTCGCCCCGATGGATGCGGCCGCCGACCTGACCCCCGGCGCGCCCGGCCCGGGTCCGGCCGGCCCCGCTCCCACCGACGCCAGGCCCACCGAGGGCGGGGGCGGCGGCAAGCGGCGCCTGGCCCAGCTCTCGACCGTGGCCGGCCTGGTGATCGGCGGGCTCACCTGCGCCTTCGTGATCAACGAGCTGGCGTCGGAGTGGAGTCGGGTGCGCGAGGCGGTCACCGACGCCTCACCGGTGTGGATCGCCGTCGGGTTCGTCCTCTGCGTGCTGGCCATGAGCAGCATCGGCTGGGTCTGGACCGACGTGCTGGCGCTGTTCGGCGTCCGGGTCGACCGCCTCCGAGCCCTCGGCTGGTACTACATCGGCGAGCTGGGCAAGTACCTGCCCGGCGGCGTGTGGCCGGTGCTGGGCCGAGGCGAGCTGGCCCGGCGGGGCGGGGTGAGCGGATCGCGCGCCTATGCCAGCGTCGCCCTCTCGCTCGTCACCCTGTACCTGGCGGCCATGATGGTGGCCGTCGGGCTCCTGCCCTTCGCCTTCGGCGGTGACGGACCCGGCGCCGCGGCGGTTGTGCTGGTGCTGCTGCCCCTCGGCCTGGGCGCCCTGCACCCCCGGGTGCTCGGCCCGTTGCTCGGCCTGGTGCGCCGGGTCACCAAGCGCCCGCTCGCGGTGGCGATCCCGCCGTGGCGGGACACGGCGGTCGTCGTCGTGCGCTACGTGCCCACGTGGATCTTCATCGGCGGCGCCACCGCCGCGGTGGCCCACGCCGTCGAGCCGAACGCCTCGGTGCCGCGCCTCATGTTCGCCGCCGTGCTCAGCTGGATCGTCGGGTTCCTCGCCGTGCCCGTGCCCGCCGGGGCCGGTGTGCGCGAGGCGGTCTTCATCGCCGCCAGCGGCCTCGACGACGGGCTCGGCGCCACGGTGGCGGTGGCCACCCGGGTGCTGTTCATACTGGTCGACGGGGGCGGCGCCGCCCTGGCCGCTCCGCTGCTGCGCCGGGTCCGCCTCCGGGACGCTCCTGGCGGAGGGATCGCAACCGGTGACATCGCCGCCGATGACGCCACCGGAGCTGAGGTCGTAGCGGGGACCGCAGCCGGCGACGTCGCCGCGGGTGAGACCGTCCGCGAGGTCTGACTCGGCGCGCCGTCGGCCGACGATCGAGCGACCGGCACCGGCGGTCGCCAGGAGAAGAACGAGGGCGTCGGGCAGCGGTACAGTGCCGCCCCATGGCGGTGGCCGCAGGAGCCGGTGGGGGCCCGTCGGCGGGCGGTCCGGTGGTCACGCTCCGCCCCCTCGCCATCGGTGAGGTGCTCGACGCGGCCATCAAGGTCTACCGGAGCCGGCCCCGCCAGATGGTGCTGGCCTCAGCCGTGGTCACCGCCCCGGCCATCGTCGTGCAGACCCTCGTCCAGGTGTCGGCCGGAGATCCCTCGGCCCTGACCGAGACCGACGCCGCGACCGGGCTGCCGACGGTGGACGGGGGCGCCTTCGCCACCTACCTGGGCGGCCTCCTCGTCTCCACCCTCGTGCTGATCGTGGCCAACAACCTGGCCCTCGCGGGCACGACCCGCATGTCGCTGAGCGCCTACCTCGGCGACGACACCGACTGGCGAGACTCCCTGCGCTTCGCCCTGCGCCGCTTCTGGCCCCTGACCGCGCTGCTGGCCCTCTCGACCCTAGGTCTGGCCGGAGGGGTGGTGCTCTGCGTGATCCCCGCCATCTGGCTGCAGGGCATCTGGGCCGTGGCCGTGCCCGCGTTGCTGGTCGAGGAGCGGGGGGCGGTCGACTCGCTGCGCCGGTCCGCGTCGCTCGTCAAGGGTCGGTTCTGGCCCGTGCTGGGGGCCATCGTCCTCGGCTCGCTGCTGGCCTCGGTGCTCCAGGGCGTGCTCACCGCGCCGGTGATCGGCCTGCAGCTGGTGGGCACGAGCTTCCTCATCACGTCGCTGCTGCTCGGGGTGGTGCAGCTGGTGGCCGTCGCCCTCACCACGCCGTTCGTGGCCGCCCTGACCGCCGTGATCTACATCGACCTGCGGGTCCGCAAGGAGGCCTTCGACCTGGAGCTGCTGGCCCGTGGCGTCGGCGTCGATCCGCCGCCGCCCGACGCGCCCGGGCCCGACGCGCTCGGGCCCGGCGGTGCGCCGGGTGCCGGCG
>NZ_DATLXO010000117.1:0-6508 GCF_035575815.1 Iamia sp. | reverse complement strand
GCGTCGTGATCGCCCTCGCCGCCTGGGCCTCGGTCGCACTGGCCTGGGTCGTCGTGTTCGTCTCCGTCGGGCTGCTCGCGATGCGCAGCGCCCAGCGGGGTCGCCGCCTGGCCCGCCAGGTCCCCGAGGACCAGCGCCGGTGGATGTGAACCCCCGAGATCTCGACCTCACGCCGCGCACCGGGCCCGACGGTTCCGGGGCCGGAGCGAGGCGCCGAGGCCGTTCACCGGCGCGGGCCGTGGCCGGCGGCCTCGTGATCGTCGGCCTGCTGGGCGCCATCGGGTTCGTGCTGATCCGCCAGCTCGATGGGGCCTCGCTCTACTACTACAACGTCGACGAGGCGGTCGCGGAGCGCGACGAGATCGGCGACCGGCGGGTCCGCATCCAGGGCACGGTCGTGGCCGAGCCGGTTGAGGTCGATGAGGAGCTCATCACCTTCACCGTTGCCTTCGGCGGCGAGTCGGTGCCGGTGCGCTACCGCGGCTCCGAACCGCCTCCGCTGTTCGACGCCGGTGTGCCGTCGGTGCTCGAGGGCCGGTTCGGCGCCGACGGCCGCTTCCTCTCGGATCGCATCGTCATCAAGCACACCGAGGACTACAAGGAGACCAACTCCGACCGGGTGGAGCCCGGGTCCCCGTGACCGGCACCATCACGCCCCCCGGTCGCCCGAGGAGCGCGACGTGAACGCGTCGCTCGGCACCGCCGGGGTCGCCCTCGCCCTGGTGTCCAGCCTGGGCGGCGTCCTCACCGTCGTCGTCGCCCAGTGGCGGCGCCGACCGGTGCTGCTGCGCCAGATCCCGTCGTTCGTCGGCTTGGCCGCCCTCGGCGCGGTGCTCGCCACCGTCGCGATGCAGCGGGCGCTGATCACCCGGGACTTCTCGGTCCAGTTCGTGGCCGACAACGGCAGCCGGGCCACCTCGCTGCCCTTCACCATCTCGACGATGTGGTCCGCCCTCGAGGGCTCGATCCTGCTCTGGGGCCTGGTGCTCGCCGGCTACCTGGTGGTCGTGACGTGGAAGTTCCGCACCCGTCTCGAAGACCCGCTGGTGGCGTGGGCGATGCTCGCCATGTTCGCCGTCACCGCCTTCTTCTTCGCCCTCATGGCCGGGCCCGCCAACCCCTTCGGCACCGTGGCCAACCCGCCTGCAGACGGGCCCGGGCCCAACCCGCTGCTGCAAGACCACCTGCTCATGGCGTTCCACCCGCCCATGCTCTACCTGGGCTACGTGGGCTTCACCGTGCCCTTCGCCTTCGCCATCGGGGCCCTCGTCACCGGGCGGATCGGCGAGGGCTGGCTGGTCGAGACCCGGCGCTGGACCCTCTTCGCCTGGGGGTTCCTCACCGTCGGCATCGTGCTCGGCGCCTGGTGGAGCTACGAGGTGCTCGGGTGGGGCGGCTACTGGGCCTGGGACCCGGTCGAGAACGCGTCGCTGCTGCCCTGGCTGACCGGCACGGCCTACCTGCACTCGGTGATGGTGCAGGAACGCCGCGGCATGCTCCGGGTCTGGAACCTGTCGCTGCTCTGCGCCACGTTCTCACTCACGATCCTGGGCACCTTCCTCACCCGCTCCGGCGTGCTCGACTCCGTCCACGCCTTCAGCGAGTCGGCCATCGGACCGATCTTCCTCGGCTTCTTCGCCGTCATCGTGGTGGTGACCCTCGGGCTCATCGGCTGGAGGGGCGACACGCTGCGCGCCCCGGGCCGCATCGACTCGCCGCTGTCGCGCGAGGGGGCGTTCCTGGCCAACAACGTGCTGTTCACCGGGTTCGCCTTCGTGGTGCTCTTCGGCACGATCTTCCCGCTGCTGGCCGAGGCCCTCAACGACCGCCGGGTGTCGGTCGGCGTGCCCTACTTCAACCGGATGTCCGGGCCGATCGGCCTGATGCTGCTGTTCCTCATGGCCATCGCTCCTGCTCTGCCGTGGCGCAAGGCCTCGACCGAGACGCTCTCCCAGCGCCTGCTGTGGCCGGCGTGGTTCGGGGCCGGTGTGGTCGTCGTCTGCGTGGTGACGGGTGTGCGGGGCCTGGTGCCGCTCGTGGCCTTCGGCCTGGGCGCCTTCGCGGCCGGCGCGGCGGTCCGCCAGGTGGTGCTGGCCACCCGGCGCAACGGGTGGCGCGGGTTCGTGGGCCGCACCAACGGCGGCATGATCGTTCACCTCGGCGTGGTGTTGATCGCCGTCGGGCTTGCCGCATCGGGGTCCTTCGCGGAGCAGACGGAGGCCCGCCTGGCGCCGGGCGACAGCCGCCGGGTGCACGGCCACGACGTCACGTTCGACTCGTTCTCCGAGAGCGACGCGGACCCGACCCGGCTCATCCGCTCGGCCTCGATGAACGTCGACGGGCGCACGCTCGAGCCCCGGTTGCAGACGTTCCCCAACGGCTCCCAGGAGATCGGCAAGCCGGCGGTGCGCTACGGCATCGGCGACACCGTCTACCTGGCGCTGATCGAGGCCCCCCGGGCCAGCGACGGCACGATCGTGGTGCGCGTCATCATCCAACCGATGGTCGGCTGGTTGTGGGCCGGTGGCGCGGTGATGATCGTCGGCACCGCCCTCTCCGCCTTCCCGGGGAAGCGCCGCCGGGGCACCGAGCCCACCTCCGCCCCACCGGACCACCCGGGCCGGGCCGCACCGTCCCCCGACGCCCAGCGGGCCGAGCCCGTCGGCGGTGGAGACGGGGGCCCCGAGCGCGAGCCGGCGGTGACCTCGTGAGCGAGACGGGCGCCACCGAAGTGGGGCACGCCATGGTCGCTTCTGCGACCAGCGGGCGCCCCAGAACCACAGCGCCGCAACCGCCCAACCCGTGACGAGGTGGGTCACCGATGAGCGCCCGGACCGGGGCCGCTGACCGTGGGCCCGCCGCCGAGCTCGATGTCGATCGCGATCTCCCTGACGATGACGGGCGGGACGCCGCGGCGGGCCCGTCCGCCCGGCGAGGCCGCGGCGCGGTGTTCATCGCACTGCCCATCGCGGTCGTGCTGCTGGCACTCGTGGTCGTCCTGGCCACCCGCGCCCCGGCCAGTGACCGCCAGGTCGACAGCCCGCTGCTCGGCCGCCAGGCGCCGCGCATCGAGGGCCAGACCTTGGAGGGCCGGTCCTTCGACTCGGCCACCTACGACGGTCGGTGGCTCGTGGTGAACTTCTTCGCGACCTGGTGCGTGCCGTGCGTCCAGGAGCACCCCGAGCTCATCGCCTTCCAACGGGCCCAGCAGGAGGCCGGCCAGGCCAACGTCGTCAGCGTCGTGTTCTCCGACGACCGGGCATCGGTCGAGGGGTTCTTCGAGCGCAACGGGGGTGAGTGGCCGGTCGTGCTGACCGAGGACACCGTCGTGGCCGAGTGGGGCGTCGCCGGCGTGCCCGAGTCCTACCTCGTCGACCCCGGTGGCGTGGTGCGGGCCAAGCTGATCGGGGGCGTCACCGCAGCCGGCCTCGACAGCATCCTGGGCGAGGCCGGCGGTGGCCCGGCGACCGAGACGACCCGCTGATGTCGCGCCGCACGCTGTGGGCGCTGCTCGGGCTGGTGGTGGTCGTCGCCCTCGTGGTCGGGGCCCGTGCCCCCGGGGAGCGCACCGCGGATGAGCGCCTCCGCTCGATCGGCGGCGACGTGCGCTGCCCGACCTGCGCCGGGCAGGCCGTGGCGACCAGCGACGCCCCCGCGGCCAAGGCGATCCGCAGTCAGATCCGATCCGACATCGAGGCCGGGCGCAGCGACGACACGATTCGCAACCGCCTGACCGACTCCTACGGCGACGACATCCTGCTCACCCCGCCGCGCTCGGGCTTCGCCGGGCTGGTGTGGATCGTCCCGGTCGCCGCCGTGGTGATCGCCTTTGGGAGCCTGGCCCTGGCCTTCCGCCGGTGGGAGCGCGACGAGCCCGCCGGGCCCTCGACCCGAGACCGGGCCCTCGTCGCCTCCGCCCTCGGCTCGGACCCCGACGACAGCCACGGCGAGGGCAGCGGTCGGTGACCGCCCCGCCGCGCTCCCCGAAGGGCCCGTCGGCGACCCCGCCCCGGGCCGAGAGCACCGAGTTCCTCCTCCAGAGCCTGCGCGACCTCGAGGCCGAGCGCGAAGCCGGAGACATCGACACCGACGACTACACCGCCCTGCGCGACGACTACACGGCTCGGGCCGCGGCCGCCCTGCGGGCCGAGCAGCGGGGGCAGGCGCCACCGGTGGCTCCCGCCCCGTCACGCTCCTGGACCCAGCGGCTGCTGGTCGTCGCGGGGGTGATCGGGTTCGCGCTGCTCGCCGGGGTGCTCGTCGCCCAGGCGTCGGGCCGGCGGGAGCAGGGCGAGGGCATCACCGGTGAGGTCGTCCAGACCCCCACCCAGGCCGCATCGCGCTGCATCGACCTCACCATCCGACAGGAGCTTGTCGACGCCGTCGGTTGCTACGAGGCGGTCCTCGAAGACGACCCCGACAACGCGGTGGCCCGCACCTACCTGGGCTGGAACCTGTACCTGACGGCCAACAGTGCGGCGGGGAGCCTCCCGGAAGATGCGCTGGTCGAGATCTACACCGCCGCCCGCGCCCAGCTCGACCGGGCCGTGGAGGCCGACCCCGCCTACGCCGACGCCCGGGCCTTCCAGGTCGTGCTGGCGGTGCGCGAGGGGCGCTTCACCGAGGCCGCCCGCCAGCTCGAGACCTTCGACGAGCTCGACGCGCCGGCCGACATGCAGGGCCTCGTCGACCGCACCCGCCCCGAGATCGCCGAAGGCCTGGAGGGCTCGGACTCAGACTCCGGCTCTGGCGCCGAGACGACCGTTCCCGGCGCCGAGGCGACCGATCCCGGGGCCACGTCCACGCCGAGCCCCGAGACCCCGACCCCGACCCCGACGACCGACCCGCCCTGAGCCGAGCCCTCCCTTCTTGCCGGTGGGCTGTCGATCGCTTCTGTGTGCCCGATCCGGTCGGACCGCGGAACCCTGCACACAGAACCGTGTGGCGAAGGCGCGGCCTCGGGGGAGGGATCCAGCGGTCCGGGCGGTCCGGGCGCGCTCAGGGACGGGGGTCGACGAAGGTGGCGCCGGTGACGTGACCGCCGGGATCGACGGCCAGCTCGCAGTACGTGGCCTTGGGCAGCCCGTGGCCCTCCTCGACGGGCACCCCGTCGCGCCGCAGGGCATCGAGGACGGCGGGGATGACGTCACCGTGGCTCGCGAGCACGGCGTCGACCCCGCCGGAGGCGAGCTCCCAGATGAGCCGATCGGTGTCCTCCGGCGCGGCGCCCTCGGCGAGGGCGGGGAGCACCTCGACCGTCAGGCCCCGGGACCTGGCCATCGGCGCGACCGTCTGCTGGCAGCGGACCGAGGCGCTGGAGAGCACACGGTCGAGGCCCACACCGTCGAGGTGGGCGGTGAGGGCGTCGGTCTGGTGGCGGCCCTTCTCGCTCAGCGGACGGTCGACGTCCGGACCGTCCCACGACGAGCGAGCGCCGGCATGAGCGTGGCGGACGAGGTAGAGCGTCACGGCGGGCGACGGTAGCGGTCAGGGGGCGGCCGGTCGATGGCGGCCTCCGGGCCGATCGTCACATCGCCGGGCGACGAACCGGTAGGGAGGTCGGGTGCCCCAGGCCCCAGATCGCCTACCAGTTGGCCATCGAGTCGCCACCGAGCCGCGCTCAGCGCCGGAGGGCCCGCAGTCCGGCCAGCACCTCGGGCAGGGCGGCGAGGAGGGCGTCGATGTCGGCATCGGTGGTCGACCAGCCGACCGAGACGCGGAGCGACCGCAGGGCGTCGACCCCCATGGCCGCCAGCGTGGGTGAGGGCTCCAGTGACTCCGACGAACAGGCCGACCCCGAGTGGCAGGCCACACCGGCCCCGTCGAGGCCGAGCAGCACGGCCTGGGGTTCGACGTCGTCGAAGCCGAGGCACACCAGGTGGGGCAGGCGCCGAACTGGGTCGCCGTGCGCCCGGACACCGTCGAGATCAACCACCCCGGCCAGCACCCGGTCGGTGAGGCGTCGGGCGGTGGCCGCCTGGGTCGCCAGCGCATCGTCCGCGCCGAGCGCAGCGGCGGCGGCCCCCAGCCCCGCCAGGGCGGGGACGTTTTCCAGGCCGGCCCGGCGGGCCCGCTCCTGATCACTGCCCACCAGCAGGGGCGCCAGGCGCAGCCCTCGCCGCACCAGCAGCGCGCCGGTCCCCAGCGGCGCCCCCCACTTGTGGCCGCTGACCGACATGAGATCCGCACCCAGGCCCCTGAAGTCCACCGGCACCTGTCCGACCGCCTGGGCGGCGTCGACGTGGACCAGCACGCCCCGCTCCTGCAGCGCGGCGACCACCTCGGCCACCGGTTGGGTCGTGCCCACCTCGTGGTTCCCCCACTGCACGTGCACGACGGAGGTGTCCGGCCGCACCGCGGCGACCACCGCGTCGGGATCGACGCGCCCGCACCCGTCGACGCCGACGACGCTGATCTCCCCGTGGCGGGCGGCCGCGGCGGTGACCGCTGAGTGCTCCACCGCGGTCAGGACCTGGTGGGTGCCCCGCCCGGCCCCACCCCACGCCAC
>NZ_DATLXO010000116.1:0-9464 GCF_035575815.1 Iamia sp. | reverse complement strand
CGTCAAGCACCACGTCGGCGCCGAACTCGAAGCGACCGGTGCCAGGATCGAGGGCGTCGGGCCCTTCGGGCACGACGCGGATCACGGCCCGGGGGGCGTCGGTGGCCGCGGAGTGGGCCGGGAACCGGACCGCCCGGTTGCCGCCCGCGCCGTCCCGGCCTGAGCCCTCGCCCAGGGTCCCGCCATGACGGGAGGCCACTGAAACGACGACCGCGCCGCTCCCCCGGTTGGTGAACGACGTGTAGGTGCCGCCCGCCGGCGGGGCCTCGTCGAACAGGAGCAAGACCGGGTCCGTGCCGGCCGTTGGCGGGCGGGTCTCGTGGTGGTCGTCGTCGGGGGCGGCGGTTCGGGCTCGGGCTCGCAGGCACCGAGGGCCACCGCCGCCAGGGCGCCCACCGCCGCGACGCCACCGACCAGACCGACCCCCCGACGACGGGGCGGCACCGCCCGCCGGCTGCTGGTCGCGCTGGTGACCTCGCTCACCGTGTCCATGTCGCCACCGAAGGTACACGGCGTCACCCATCCCCGTCACGAGGAGAACCGACATGAAGCGCACCATCGCAGTCGTGAGCGTCGCCGCGGCCCTGTTGTTCGGAGCGGCCAACGTGGCCGGCGCCGAGACCGCCACCGGCGGCACCCCCCGCACCAGCGAGGGGCCCAACATCGACGGCGCCGGAACCGAGGTGTCCGAGGCCACGGCCGACGGCGCCACCGGGGCGCTCGAGGCCCGGGCGGAGGCCGTCGGGGGCGACAGCATCCTGCCGGTCGTCCTGCGCGGCTTCCTCCCGCCCAACCTCATCCCCGGGCAGGGCCCGAGCACGGCGGCGGCCAACGCGGGCGTCGACCGGAGCTTCACCGTCGAACCCGGCACCTACGAGGTGACCATCACCTTCGACAGCGCCGAGCAGGAGGAGATCGAGGCGGGACGGGCCACCGCCGCAGCCTACGTGCAGACCTCCGCAGCCTTCCCCGGTGACACCGAGCCGGCGATCGCCTTCGACGAGCTTCCCGACGAGCCGGGCACCGTGGAGCGCACGTTCGTCGTCGAGGTGCCCGAGGGCGCCGACCGCATCTCGGTGTCGGCCACGGCCGTTGCCCTGTCAAGCGCCGACGGCGAGGGCAACGCCGCCGACACCCGGGCCTCCGTGGAGCAGACGACGATCAGCGTCGACGCCGCCTGATCCCGCCCGGGCTGCTCATGCCCTTGCGAAACGGCGGACCTGGCCAACGGCGCGGTTGGCCAGGTCCGCCGTTTCGTGACGGTGAGGGTGGGGCCGGGACGGCGGAGCGACCAGGTCGGTCCCGCTCAGGCCGGCGGCCAGGCATCGCCGTCGTCGGCCGGCGGGAGGTGCAGCGGCGGCTCGGCCCGACAGGTCACCTCGTTGGTCACCCCGGACCCAGAACAGACGAGCCGGCCCTTACGTCGGCCTGGCGCCGTAGAGGGCGTATCCGCCGGCCACGAAACCCATGTAGGCGCCCATGAGCAGGAGCCCGGCCCATCGTGGGATGTGCCGGGTGAGCAGCAAACAGGACACGACGAGCACGGCGCCGGCCGCGACGGGGAGGAAGAACCTGCGGGTCGGCTCATCGACGTCGATGGGATGGACGAGGCTGATGATCCCGGCGTTGAGGAGGAAGAAGGCCAGGATGGAGCCGACGACGTTGCCAATGCTGATCTCGGGCCGGCCCTGCATCGCGGGTCGCACTTCTCGGACGAGCTCCTCGATGCTGATCGCGAGGGCGAGGACGGTCATGCCGACGAACGTCTGGGAGAGGTCGTAGCGGTCGATGAGGTCGGTGGCGCCTTCGACGAGGAGCTCGCTGGCGACCACGATCATCACCAGTGAGGCGACCACCATTCCAACGGCTCGCAGTTTGCCGAGCTGTTCTGCCTGGTGCAACCCCTTGGCGACCTCGCCGGACGCCTCGATGTCGAGCCCGCGTCGGCTGAGGGTGATGAGCCGGACGACGGCGAGGGCATAGCCGGCCACCAGGATCACGCCGTCGAGGCGGGACAGGTGGCCATCGACGCTCACGAGGGTGAGGAGGGCGACGGCGGCGACAGGGACGACGAGTACCGACCGGGGTGCCGCCGTGAGACGGATGGGGGCGATGGCGGCGGTCACGCCCAGCGCCAGGGTGACGGCGACCATGGCCGAGCCGAGGATGGTGCCAAGGGCGATCCCGCCGGCGCGCTCGAAGGAGCCGACTGCGCCCACCGCGAGGTTCTCGGGGTCGAAGCCCAGGAACACCGTGCTGACCAGGAACGCCGACAGTCCGAGGCCGCGGGCGGCGCCGACGGTGCCCTTGATGAGCTGCTCGGTGAAGAAGATGACAAGCACCAGGCCGCCCACGACGAACGCAACCGAGGTGGCCATCAGGAGGGCTTGATCTCGCTGTGGTCGACCACCGCGGCGGCGAAGGTGTCGAAGGTGTCGCCGCAGCGGGCCAGCAGCGCGTCGGCGTCCTTGCGACCGGCGGCGCCGAAGAAGTCCCGGGCGGTCACGGTGTCGCTCCCGCGCCGGAGCCGCTCGAGGTTGCCTTCGGTGTCCTCCAGGGCGGCGAAGCTGAAGTTCCTCTTGGCCTGTTCCCGTTCGATCTCGGCCAGGAGGGCCGCACACTGGTCGATGATCTCGGCGTAGTCGCCGTCGCGCTCGGCGTTGAACCGAGACACCACCGCTCGTTCGGTCGTCTGGTCGAGGCCTCGGGCGACGAGCACCAGCGCGTCGCCGCCGTTCTGCTGGAGGTCGTGGCCAAGGTCGGCGAGGAACCGGCGGTGCTCGTCGTCGTCGGGCAGGGCGCAAACGGAGTCCTGGAGGTACAACGCCCCGACCGCCTTCAACCGCCGCCACACCGACACCCGATGCCGTGACGGCTCGCGCACGGCCTTGTAGACCAGGAGCACGAACCCGCTCCCTTCCGCCGGCCTGTTCGTAACCACGGTTACATCGTAGGCTCGGCGCCGTGGCCGCCTCCATTGGTTCCTGGGCCACCGACACGCTCCGATCCACAGGACCGCCCCCGCCTCCGGGAATGGCGCGGATGCCCGTCGCCCGGCTCAGCCTGCTGACCGCCGCCGGCCGGCCGAGTAGAACGCGATCCTGCTCGCGGTCGGGTACCTTCTCGGCGACAACTGGGACCACGCCGGCAACGTTGTGGGCCCTGTCTCCGCGCGGTCGTCGCTGCGCTCGTCGCCGCCGGAGTCTTCCTCTGGCGTCTGTCCCGGCGATGATTCAAGACCCACCGGCCCATAGCTTGCGCATCGGGCCTGCGGTGGGGACCGGTCGCCACCGGCGGCTTCCTGCCCCTCCTCGCTGATGACCTCGCCCGGGGCGGAGGCCTACTCGGTGGCCACGGTGGGCGTGGCGGCCGCGCCGCGAGTGGTGCTGCGGTCGCCGGAGCGGGCGATGACATCCTCGTCGGTCCCGAGGTAGGAAGCGACGACGGCGGGGTCGTCCAGCACCTCGGACGGGGTGCCCCGAGCGATGACCCGACCTTGCTCGAGGGCGACGAACTCGTCGCACAGGGCGGCGAGGAGGGTCATGTCGTGCTCGATGATCACCAGCGAGCAGCCGGTGTCGGCCTGGATGCGCTTCATGAGGGGGACCAGGGCCTCGGTCTCGGCCTGGGCCACCCCGGAGGTGGGCTCGTCGAGCAGGATCACGGCGGGGTCCTGGGCCAGCAGGCAGGCCAGTTCCACGATGCGGCGCGTGCCGGTGGAGAGCTCGCCGGCGGGACGGTCCCGGTAGGCGTCGAGGCCGAGGAGGGCGAGCAGCTCCTCGGCCCGCGCCGCGGCCGAGCGCTCGGAGGCGACCGAGGCCGGCAGCCGCAGAGCGGCCGCCACCGGGTCGCGGTTGGCGAGGTGGCGTTCGAGCGCCACCTCGATGCACTCGACGACGGTGAGCGACGGGTAGAGCCGCGCCTCTTGGAACGACCGACCGAGGTCGAGGATGGCCCGCCGGTGGGGCGAGGTGTCGGAGATGTCGGCGCCCCCGAGCAGCACCCGTCCTCCGTCGACGGGCAGGAAGCCTCCGACGATGTCGAACAGGGTCGTCTTCCCGGCACCGTTGTGGCCGATGAGGCCGACGATGCGGCCGGGGGGCACGGTGAGATCGACGGCGTCGACGGCGGTGATGCCGCCGAAGCGCTTGGTCAACCCGCGACACTCAAGGGCGACGCCCCGGGTCGGGCGGTCCTCCGGCGGCGTCACCTGCTGGTCGCCGGTCGGGACCTCGTCGCCGCCTCCGACGAAGACGGCCCGGAGGATGTCGGGCCGGTCGAGCAGCCCCGCAGTGGGACCGCGGAAGCGCACCTGGCCCTTCTCGAGGAACACCGCCCGCTCGCACATGAGGAGCGCGACGTTGATCGACTGCTCGACGACCACGATGGTGGTGCCCCGGGCGTGGAGCTCCTTCACCTTGTCGACGAGCATGCCCACCACGGTGGGGGCCAGCCCGAGGGACAGCTCGTCGATGAGCACCAGCTTCGGCTCGGTCACGAACGCCATGGCGATCGAGAGCTGCTGCTGCTCGCCGCCCGACAGGTCGCCGGCCTGCTGGTCCCACCGGTCGCGAAGGATCGGGAACATGCCTAGCATGTCGTCGATGCGGGAGCGGGTCCGCGACCGGTCGCGGTGGATCATCCATGTCGCCAGGCGCAGGTTCTCGGCCACGGTCAGGGTCGGGAACACGCCCTTGCCGCCCGGCATCATCGACAGGCCCAGGCGGGCGACCTTCTCGGTGGCCAGGTTGGTGATGTCGTGGCCGTCGAAGGTGACCGTCCCCCTCCCGATGGGCAGGAGGCCCACTGCCGCCTTGAAGAAGGTGGACTTGCCGGCGCCGTTGGTGCCCAGCAGGGCCAGCACGTCGCCGTCGTCGACTCGGGCGTCGACGCCGAAGAGGACTCGGAGCGAGCCGTAGCCCGACTCCACCCCGTCGACGGTGAGGAGGGCGCCGTCGCCGGGAGCGGCCGAGCCGCCGTGGGTGAGGCCGAACGAGCGCGCCGCGTCGTCGGCCCCGGTCCGGTCGATGGCGCCATCGCCAGCCGAGGCCGAGACCGCCCCTGTCGCCCCTTGCTGCTCCTGCGCTGCCGCCTCGACCAGCTCGAGCTCGTCGACCAGGGCCACGCCCCGCCGCCTGGCGACGGCCAGTGCGAAGCGGTCGCGAAGACGCTCGAAGGCCTGTCCCAGCCCACCCGGCAGCAGCATGAGGATGGCGAGCAGGCCGACACCGGTGAGGAGGAGCTGGAGCCGCGGGAAGGTGTAGCCGAGCCACTGGACGAGGGCGACGCCGGCCAGGGTGCCGCCGAGGGAGGACACCCCTCCGATGACGGCCATGGAGAAGATCAGCAGGCTGTCGGCCGCCTCGTAGGTGTTGACACCGATGCCCCGGAGGGCCACGGCGTGGAGCGAACCGGCGACGCCGGCGAACATGCCGGAGATGACGAAGGCGGTGATCTTGGTCCGTACCGGGGCGATGCCGGTGGCCGCCGCCGCCCGGCCGTTGTCCCGCGTGGCGGCGATGGCCCGGCCGGTGCGGGTGCGACGCAGGTTGGTCACCACGAACGCGGCGAGCGTCACCAGGCCCAGGGTGAGCCCGTAGAGCCAGCGCTCGGTGGCCAGGTCGACCCGACCGAACAGCTCCGGCCGGCCGTAGTCGCTGGGGACCAGGTCCTCGTAGTTGGCGGGGTTGATGATGTGGACCTGCATCGCCACCGCGAAGGCCAACGTCGTCACGGCCAGGAGCTGCCCCGAGACGCGCAGGGCGGGGATGCCGATCGCCGCCGCGATCACGCCGCCGGCCAGGGCCGACAGGCCGATGGCGACGAAGAGGTCGAGGTTGTGGTGCGAGATGAGGTTGGCGGTGACGACCCCGCCCACGCCGACGAGGGCGATCTGGCCCAGGCTGACGACCCCGCCCCAGCCGGTGAGCACCACCAGGGAGAGGGCGGCCATGGCGTAGATCAGGGCGATGGTGGCGTTGTTGACCTGCGACGGGCTGCCGGCGAGGGGGATCCAGACCAGGGCGGCCACCACGACCAGGGCGAGGAGGATCCTGGCCCCCCGGACCTCGGGCAGGCCGGCGAGCGGGCGGGGGAGCCGATGGGTCACGCCCACCGCCGACCACGACCCCCCGCCGGCCGCCTCGGCCCGGGCCGTCCGCCTCTCCTGGAAGAGCAGCCCCACCACGATCACCCCCAGCAGCACCACGAAGGTCCAGGTGCGGGAGTCGAGGTTGATCTGCACCAGCTGGTCGAGGACCTCGATGGCCACCCCGGCCAGGAACGCACCGGTGATCGACCGCATGCCGACGATGACGGCGGCCGCCAGCGGGGCGAGGAGCAACGTGGGCCCGGCGGCGGCGTCGACCGACAGCCCCTGCGTCGGGGCCTTCAACACGATGGTGACGGCGGCCAGGCCCCCGGCCACCGCCCACAGCAGCATGTTGAGCTGGTTGACCGGGATGCCGACCAGCCGGGCCCGGTCGATGTTCTCGGCCATGCCCCGCACCGCGGTGCCGGCCTCGGTGCGGAACAGGAACCACACCAGAGCGACGAGGGCGACGGGCACCACCGCGGCGAGGAGGAAGTGGTTGCCGTTGAGGGTGACCGGGCCGACCGCCCAGCGGGTGTCAGACAGCGGGGTGGTGAAGCCAGGGTTCAGCGGCTCGGTCCCCAGCCAGTCGGGTAGGAACAGGGCCAGCCCGCCGAGAGCCTGGGCGAGGCCGATGGTGGCCACGGTGAGCACCAGGCGGGGGGAGCCGGCGAAGCGGCGGATGACGAGCACCTCGATGAGGAGGCCGAGGGCGGTGCCGGCGGAGATGGCGATGGGGACCGAGAGGAACCAGCTGAGCTCGAGCGAGCCGAGGGTCAGCCCCGTGGCCAGCGCGCCGGCCACCGTGCCCATCGAGCCGTAGGCGAAGTTGATGACGCGGGTGGTGCGGTAGATCAGCACCAGGCCGACCGCCATGAGGCCGGTGCCGAGGCCCAGGGCGGAGCCCTGGAGCACCACGCCCAGCGAGGCGTCGTAGAGCCCGAGGAGCCCGGCGATGACGAAGGCGACGAACGCCCCGCCGGCGATGCAGAGGTTGCGCTCACTCATCGAGGAACACCTCGGGCTGGCCCTCGGGGAGGTCACCGGGTCGGAACCGCTCGTCGTTCGAGTTGTATGAGCCCGCCTCGCCGTTGAACGGGGAGGTCACCTCCGGGTCCCACCACACCTCCCGCAGGTCGACGATGGGGGTGTAGGACTCGACGAAGTAGTCCCACGTGCCCGCCGGGCCGGTGGCCTCGGGGTAGCTGAACAGGCCGGTCTCGAGGTTCTGGGGCGTGAGGTCGGGGCCCGCCATCTGGATGCCCAGGGCGAGTTGGTAGAGCTGGTAGTAGAGGACGTCGACGGCCTGCGAGGGTTCTTCGTCGGGCCGCACCGACTTGAACGCCTCGTACCCGGCGCTCTCGCCCTCCGGGGCCTGGTCGGCCAGGGGGCTGGCCCCGAAGGCGCGGGTCCACTGGTCGTTCTTGTTGGCCAGGCCCTGGCCGATGAGGTCGAGGTCGACGAAGCCGGTGCCGGTCACGATCCACTCGGGCTCGAGACCCTGGCTCTCGATCTCCTGGGTCAGGTTCAACAACATGAACGGGTCGCAGAAGCAGGAGATGGTGGTGATGCCCTGGCTGACGAGCTGGGCGCTGATGCTCTTGGCCTGGTTCGGGATGCGGCCCAGGTCGAGCACGTAGTCGGTGACGAGGTCGATCTCCTCCCCGGCGTCTTCGATCACCTGCAACCCCGCCGCGGAGCACTGCTGGTACTCGGGGTTGTTGGGAGAGATGACCGCCAGCTTGCGGGTCTCGCCCTCGAGCTCCCCGCCCGCGAAGACGGCGGGCTGGCCGATGAGCCGCTGCAGCCCGTACGCGCTGGCGGCTTCGGCCACCACCGAGCAGTCGCTGGCCAGGCTCCAGGCGTAGGGGCGGCGGTCGGTGAACCACTCCCGGGACATGTAGGGGGCGCCGAAGGCGATGGTCTGCTGCTTGACCAGACCCTCGGAGTAGGGCTGGGTCTGGGCGGTGATGTCGGCGAAGGCCTCGAGCTCGACGCCGGCCTTGAGACCGTCGTTGGTGGCGTTCTCCTGCCCACCGCCGACCAGCTCGTCCACCAGCGAGCCCTTGCCCTCGAACGGCTCGAGCCTCATCTCGCGCCCGTAGAGCTCGAAGTTCGCGTTGAAGTAGTCGACCAGCCCCTCCATCGTGCGCAAGAAGTCCTCCCCCGTCTCGTTGAACTCGATGCCCATGAGGGTGGCCAGCAGCGAGAGGGCGTTGGGGTCAGTCGTCACCCGGTACGACACCGTGATCTCCTCCGCGGTCACTCCCTTGCTGGTGGCGCCGCCGTTGTCGCCTGTGAAGGTGAAACACGGCGGGGAGTAGGGGTCGCCCTCGACCTGGGACCCCGCCCCGGGGCACGGTTCGACCGTGGTGCTCCATCCGGAGGCGGTCTGGCTCTGGGTCCCGGCGCGGGCCGGGCGAGACTCAGCTGTATCCCGCATCCGACTGGGGAAGACGACCACCAGGGCCACGACCGCCACGCTCACCACCAGCAGGGGGGCGTAGCCCTTGAGCAGGCGTCGCTCGGCGCCCTCCAGCCGGCGTGAGCGTCGATGAACGGGTGCCTCGTCGCCAGGTTCCATCCGTACTCCCAGTAACCGTCGTGGGGGACGACTATCGCGCGCGTGCGTGACCGTGGCCACATCATGGCGCCGGAGCGCGTCGGCCGTCGTGGCCCGAAGGTCCAGTTCATACCGGCTGCAAACACCCCCTGAAAGCAGAAGAGCCGGTGCCTGCGGCACCGGCTCTGACCTGCTGTTTCTTGCGTCGGGCTGGGGAGATTCGAACTCCCGACCTCTTGACCCCCAGTCAAGCGCGCTAACCAAGCTGCGCCACAGCCCGTGGGAGTGGCCACCTTACGCGCCGACCGGCGGCGCCATCGAACCCGATCGCTCATGGTGTCACCGCCGCGCCGCTCGCCGTTTCTTGGTACGTGAAGCGACCGAGACGGACGAGGTCCGTACCAAGAACGGTCATGGGCCCATGGCCCCGGCGCACTCGCAGGACGGGTTCGTCACCGGCCTGGCCGTCGGGTCCGCCAGCGTGGTGGCCGTCACCATGGTCGCGTCGGTGACGTTGCTGCCCGCCCTACTGGGCTTCGCCGGCGCGCGGGTCGAGGTCACCCGGTGGCGGGGCCTCATCGCCGCCGGGCTGGTGGCCCTGGCACGCTCATCGAGGCGGTCACGAACACCGCGCCGACGGAGCCCTTCACCCCGCAGCTGGGCCGCCGGGCGTCGAGCTGGAGCTTGTACTGGCTGAGATCGTCGAAGAGGCCCCGCTGCACCAGGTTGTCCCCGTTGTCGGTGCTGCCCACCGCTCCGCTCTCGGAGGTCGCGTCAAGCACCACGTCGGCGCCGAACTCGAAGCGACCG
>NZ_DATLXO010000115.1:0-2771 GCF_035575815.1 Iamia sp. | reverse complement strand
CAGCGCGGGTGGAGCGACGGTCGGGGCCACCTCGATCGGCGCGGTGGCCGAAGGTGCCGCCTCGGTGGTGGCCGGCGTCCGGGTGGTGGTCGGCGTCTCGGTGGTGGTCGGCGGCTCGGCCGTCGGGGTATCGGCTCGGCGCGAGGCGAACTCGTCGGCCAGCTCGCCCTGGGCCCGGCCGTTCTCGATGTTCGTCCCCCACAGCTGGTAGACGACGAGCAGGAGGACGACCACGCCGGTGGTCATCATCAGGCGCCCGATCGCGCCGACGGCGCGCGCCACCCGAAGACGGGACCCACGCGGCTCGGGGAGAGGGGGTGCCGAGGGCCCATCGCCCGGCTGGGCGGCGGCCGCCTCGGCGTCAGACGTCAGCATGTTCGAAGCCTAGGTGAGGGTGGCCCTCCGGTAGCCTGCGCGCCCTCATGGAGCCCGCCGTCGACCTCTGCGGCGCCGTCGCCCTCGTCGGTCGCTTCCCGGCCCTGGCCGGCGCCGACCTGGTGATCGACCCGGGGGAGGTGGTGCTCCTGCAGGGGCCCAACGGGGCGGGCAAGACCACCCTGCTGCGGTGTTGCGCCGGGCTGGTGCCGGTCATCGACGGTGAGGCCCGGGTGCTCGGGTGCGACCTGCGCACCGACCGGCGACGGGTGCGGGGCCGGGTGGGCCTCCTCGCCCACTCGTCGGGTCTCTACGACGACCTCACCGTCGAGGACAACCTGCGGTTCTGGGGTCGGGCGGCAGGCTCGGATCGCGCCGATGTCGAGGCCGCCCTCGACCGGCTGGGCCTCGCCGGGCGCCTGCGGGGCGTGGCGGTGGGGCGGCTGTCGGCCGGTCAACGCCGGCGGACGTCGCTGGCCGTGCTGGTCGCCCGCCGCCCGGAGCTGTGGCTCCTCGACGAGCCCCACGCCGGGCTCGACCAGGCCGGCCGCGACCTGGTCGACGGGCTCATACGCGATGCGTCGGCGGCCGGGGTCACCGTGCTGCTCTCGTCCCACGAGCTCGAGCGGGCCGCCGCCGTGGCCCACCGCCAGGTCGAGGTTGTCGGCGGGCACGTGCGCGAGGTGGGGGGCGAGAGCGATGTGGCGTGATGCCCGCCTGGTGGCGGCCAAGGACCTCCGCATCGAGGTTCGCAGCCGGGTCGCGCTCAACCAGATCGCGCCCTTCGCGCTGCTGGTGTTGCTGCTCTTCGCCTTCGCCCTCGACTCGGACCGCAACGTCCTGCGCGACGCCACCCCCGGGCTGTTCTGGGTCGCCGTCCTGCTCTCGACGCTGCTCGCGGTCCAACGGGCCTTCTCGCTCGAGGCAGCCGACGGGGTGCGCGACGCCCTGCGGCTGTCCGGGCTGCACCCGGCGGGCATCTTCCTGGGCAAGGTCGCCTCGGTGGCGATCCAGCTCGTCGCCCTCGAGCTGCTCCTCGCCCTGGGGGTGCTGGTCCTCTACGACGCCCCGCTGACGTCCCCGCTGTTGCTCGGGTCGACCGGCCTGCTCGCCACCCTGGGCCTCGCCGCGGTGGGCTGCCTCTACGGCGTCCTCGCCGCCGGGCAGAGGGTGGCCGAGACGATCCTGCCGCTCCTGTTGCTGCCGGCCCTGGCCCCCCTGCTGCTGGCCGCCACCCAGGCCGTCGCGGCGGCGAGCGACGGCGTGGCCTCCGAGGGCTGGCGGTGGCTCGGGCTTCTGGCCCTGTTCGCGGCGGCCTACCTGGCCGCCGGCGTGGCCACCTTCGGGATCCTGCTCGATGACGGCTGACCAGCGGTGACCGAGGACCTTCGCGCCCGACTTGGCAGGGGAGGCGATCGCGGTATGGACTTGCAGCGCTGATGAACGACACGACCGCCTCCAAGGCCACTCGAGTGCTCGGCGCCGTGACCCTCGCGGGGATCGGCCTCCTGGTCCTCTTCGGCCTCGTGATCTCCGGCCCCGACGGCGCCTCGGTGGGCGTCGACGCCAACGGCGCGCCCACGGGTCAGGGCGAGGTCGTCCGCATCATGTACATGCACGTGCCCACCGCGCTGATCGCGTTCCTCGCCTTCTTCGTCACCGTGGCCGGCAGCGTGGGCTACCTCCTGCGCCGCTCGGAGTGGTGGGACCTCGTCGCCCACGCCTCGGCCGAGCTGGGCGCCGTGCTCCTCTTCGCCACCCTCGTCACCGGAGCCCTGTGGGGCGAGCCCACCTGGGGCACCTACTGGGAGTGGCAGGACGCCCGGCTCACCACCACCGCGGTGCTGTTCTTCCTGGTCCTCGGGTACCTGGCCGTGCGGCGCCTGCCGCTCGAACGGGGCCGCCGATCCCGCCTGGCCGCCGTCGTCGGCCTGCTGCTCGGCCCGGCCACCATCGTCTGCCACTACGCGACCACCTGGTGGCGCACGCTCCACCAGGGGCCCACGATCAGCCGCCTCGACCCGCAGATCGAGGGCACCATGCTCTTCAGCCTCATGCTCGGCATGGGCGTGTTCATGGCGCTCTACGCCTGGCTGATGCTGCATCGCTTCCGCGTGCTGTGGCTCGAGAACCGGGTCGAGGACCTGGGGCTCGACCTGGCCCTGGCCGAGCGCCGGGCCGAGGCCGGGGCGTCCGGCGCCTCCACCACGGGACCGTCTCCCACGCCGGCCACCGGACCCACTCCCACCGGAGCAGCGTCGTGATCGCCCTCGCCGCCTGGGCCTCGGTCGCACTGGCCTGGGTCGTCGTGTTCGTCTCCGTCGGGCTGCTCGCGATGCGCAGCGCCCAGCGGGGTCGCCGCCTGGCCCGCCAGGTCCCCGAGGACCAGCGCCGGT
>NZ_DATLXO010000114.1:0-11689 GCF_035575815.1 Iamia sp. | reverse complement strand
CCTCCGCCTCCGCCTCCTCCGCCTCCGCCTCCTCCGCCTCCGCCTCCTCCGCCTCCGCCTCCTCCGCCTCCGCCTCCTCCGCCGCCTCCTCCGCCTCCGCCGCCTCCTCCTCCCGCTCCCGAGCCCGCGCCTGCACCCGCTCCCGCGGCGCCGCAGGGTGGGGTCTGGGACTCCCTCGCCCAGTGCGAGTCCGGAGGCAACTGGGCCATCAACAGCGGCAACGGCTACTACGGCGGGCTGCAGTTCAGCCTGCAGACCTGGGAAGCCTTCGGCGGCTCGGGTCTGCCGCATGAGAACAGCCGCGAGGCGCAGATCGCCGTGGCCGAGCGCATCCTGGCCGGCCAGGGCTGGGGCGCCTGGCCCTCGTGCACGCGCCAGCTGGGTCTGCGTTAGGCGCAGCGGCTCACGACCCGACCCCACCGCAAGTGGTGGTGTCGCCCCGGGACGGCCCGGTCACCTCCCCCCCGGTGGCCGGGCCGTCCCGCGTCCGAGCGCGGGCTGACGCCGCGCAACGGGGTAGGACGGGTCGGTGACGAACCCGACGCGGCCACGGTGGGCCCGGCGCGCTGATCCGCCCGGCCCCGCCTCAGCCCGGCATGCGCCCGAGCTGGTCGGCGAGGGCGGCGGGATCGCTCACCGGGGCCTGACAGGCGTACCGGCGACACACGTACGCCTGGCCGGGGGCCCGCCCTTCCCACAGCGGCGACGGGTAGGCCTCGCCCCACGCCAGCACCGCGGTGGGCAGCCACCGGCGGTGCACCTCGGCCACCAGGTCGGGCGCCTCGCCGGGGATGACCACCTCGGTCGCGCCCTCGGCGTGGAGGTCGAGGGCGGCGGCCAGGTGCGCGAACGCAGGAGCGTGCTGGGCCACGAGCGGGCCGAGCAGGCCCAGCACCTCTTCCGCCGCGGTGCGGTAGTCGTCGTCGCCGGTGAGGGCCGAGAGGCGGAGCAGGGCCCAGGCTGCGTTGCTGTTGGCGCTGGGGGTGGCGCCGTCCTGAAGGTCTTTGGGCCGAGCGACGAGGGCCTCGGCGTCGGTGCCGGTGGTGAAGAAGCCCGAACCCTCGGCGTCGCGGAAGAGCGCGAGCAACACGTCTGCGGTGGCGCGGGCGACGGCCACCCAGCGGGCCTCGCCGGTGGCCTCGGCCAGGCGGGTGAAGCCGTCGACCAGGGCGGCGTGGTCGGCCGCGAAGGCCGGCTGGCGGGCCCGGCCCGGGTCGTCGGGGTCGAGGTGGTCACCCTGCCAGGACCGCAGCCAGCGCCCCTCGGGGGAGCGCAGCCGCAGGCACAGGAACTCACCGGTCTGCACCGCGGCGTCGAGCCACGCCCGGTTGCCGGTGGCCGCCGCGGCCTCGGCCAGCGACGCGAGCATGAGCCCGTTCCACTCGGTGAGCACCTTGTCGTCGAGCCCGGGGCGCACCCGCTCGGCGCGCACGTCGAAGAGCCGCAGCCGGCAGTCCTGGATGAGCGGCGGGCGCTCGATGTCGCCCTGCGCGTGCATGCGGTTGAGGATCGTGCGGCCCTCGAAGTTCCCGCCGTCGGTGACGCCCCACCACTCCATGGCGGCGGCCGCCTCGTCGGGGCCCAGCGCGGCCCGGACCTCATCGGGTGTCCAGATGTAGAAGCGGCCCTCCTCGCCCTCGCTGTCGGCGTCCTCGGCGGAGTAGAAGCCTCCGCCGGGATGGCGCAGGTCGCGCAACACGTAGGTGATGGTCTCGTCGAGCACCTGGCGGTGGCGGGGCGCGCCGGTGAGCTGCCAGGCGTGGAGGTAGGCCCGCACGAGCAGGGCCTGGTCGTAGAGCATCTTCTCGAAGTGGGGCACGAGCCAGCGGGCGTCGACCGAGTAGCGCGCGAACCCACCGCCCAGGTGGTCGTAGATGCCCCCGGCGGCCATGGCGTCGAGGGTGAGGGTGGCGGCCCGCAGCGCCTCGGCTCGGCTGTCGTCGTCGCCGGTGCCCTCCGTGGCGGTCTCGGCTCGGGCGGCGTGGCGGAGGAGCAGGTCGACCGACGCGGGCTGGGGGAACTTCGGTGCTCGTCCGAAACCGCCGAGGGCGTCGTCGTGGGCCTCGAGGAGGTTGGCCACCGCGGCGGTGACCGCCTCGGCGCCCGGGACCGGGTTGCTGCCGGGGGCGACGGCGAGGGTCTGGCGCAGGTGCCCGGCGATCTGCGTGGCCTGGCCGCTGACGTCGTCGCGCCGGTTGCGCCAGGCGTCGTCGATCGATCGGCACACGTCGAGGAAGCCGGGCATGCCCCCGCGGCGCTCCCGGGGGAAGTAGGTCCCGCAGAAGAACGGCTCGCCCTCGGGGGTCATGAACACCGTCATGGGCCAGCCCCCGGAGCCGGTCATGGCCTGCGTGGCCTCCATGTAGACGGCGTCGACGTCGGGACGCTCTTCGCGGTCGACCTTGATGGCCACGAACAGGTCGTTGACCACCGCGGCCACGTCGTCGTCCTCGAAGGACTCGTGGGCCATGACGTGGCACCAGTGGCAGGCCGAGTACCCGACCGACAGCAGGACCGGCACATCGCGCTCTCGGGCCTCGGCGAAGGCGTCGTCCCCCCAGGGCCGCCAGTCGACCGGGTTCTCGGCGTGCTGGCGCAGGTAGGGGCTGGTCTCATCCGCGAGGCGGTTCATGGGGGCAGGTTAGGGAGGCCTGCTAGAGGTGCGAACGGAGCCGTTCCTCCGGGCGGCCGTGTCACCTATGGATGACCTGCCGCAAGGAACAGAGGGGCGCCCCTCCTTCCAGACGCCATCCTCGCTAGAGCGTCGAGGTCGCGGCCCGGACGCGGTCACCCAGCCGGGCGAAGCCGTGGGTGAGGGCCACGCCCGCAGCGCCGGCGAGGAGCTCTTGCGCCTCCTCGGCGTGCCCGGTCGCCCGGCGCTGGAGCCGGGCGGCGGCTTCGTCGTGGGCGGCCCACGCCGCCCACAGCGGAAGACCGGCGGCGGCGTCGAGCCGGCGCGCCGTGGTGAGGCGCTCGATGGCGACGTCGAGCTCGCCTCGCAAGCGGGCGAGCAGGCCGAGGTGCCTATCGACGCGGCCGACCACGAGCATGCCGCAACAGCCCACGACGACCTCACCTTCGAAAGGCGCCAGGCAACCCTCCAGCGGCTCGGCGAACGGTCGGTACCCGACCGCAGCCGCACCAGCACGATGACGGCGGAGGACTACTGCACCGACCGCACCATCGGTCTCTGTGCGCCGGAGGGGCAGTACACCTACTCGGGGGGGATCACCTACACCATCCGCATGACGACCCTGCCCGACGCCGACTTCGACGGGCTGCCCGACAGCGCCGATGCCCGCCCGACGGTGTTCGACCCGCTCCCCTGACCGACCGCGAGGTCAGGGGTCGACCGACCTACCAAGACCCGTCGTGGGCGACTGCGCCTGACCCTGCCTCCGGCCCGCCTTCGCCGCCCTGCCCTATCGTCGTCGTCCCATGGACATCAGGTTGGACGGGCGGGTGGCGGTCGTGACCGGCGCGAGCCGGGGGATCGGGCGCGCCACGGCCGAGCTGCTGGCCGCATCCGGCGCACGGGTGGTGTTGACCTCGCGGAAGGCCGACGCCCTCGAGGCGGCGGCGGCCGAGGTCGCGGCCGCGGTGCCGGGCGCCGAGGTGGCGTGGGTCGCCGCCAACGCTGGAGCCTCCGAGGCGCCGACCGCCATCGTCGCCACGGCCATGGAGCGCTTCGGTGGCGTCGACATCGTCGTCAACAACGCGGCCACCAACCCCTACTTCGGCCCTGCCCTCGACATCGATGACGCCCGCTGGGACAAGACCTTCGACGTGAACCTGAAGGGCGCCCACGCCCTGGTGCGCGAGGCGTGGCGGGCCTCGATGTCCACCCACGGGGGTGCGGTGGTCAACGTGGCGTCGGTGGGTGGCCTGTCGGTCGAGCCCGGCATCGGCGTCTACAACGTCACCAAGGCGGCCCTGATGCACCTGACCCGGACCCTGGCCGCCGAGCTGGGCCCGACGGTGCGGGTGAACGCGGTGGCGCCGGGGCTGGTCCGCACCGACATGGCCCGCGGCCTCTGGGAGGAGCACGGCGAGGCCTTCGCCCGCCGCCTGCCGCTGCGCCGTCTCGGTGAGCCCGAGGACATCGCCCGGGCGATCGTGTTCCTGGCCAGCGACCTCTCCTCGTGGATGACCGGCGCCACGCTGGTGATCGACGGCGGGGCGGTGATGCGGGGCTGAGCTCACCGCGTGTGCGACGGCGGGTCCCGGGTAGCAAGCCTGCACACCACCACCTGGAGGATCCATGCCCTCGAAGCTCCTCGCCCTCTCCCTCGCCGTCGGGCTCGCCCTGTCGGGCGCCGCGTGCGGCGACGACGATGACGACGCCGGCGAGACCGCCGACAGCGTCGTGGACGAGGTCGAGGAGGGCGCGGAGGACGCAGGCTCCGAGGTCGAGGAGGGCGCGGAGGACGCGACCACCGCGGCGGCGGAGACCGCAGCCCGCAACATCGCGTCCGAGCAGGGTGAGGACGAGTTCTCCTCCGCCGGAGAGGAGATCGACGGCGATCTCTCCTGCGAGGCCGAGGCCGCGGACGGGGCCGACACCGTCGACGTCACCTGCACGGGCACGACCGAGGACGGTGGCGAGGCCGAGTTGATCGGGACGACCAGCGAGTTGCCCGGTGCCAGCGCCACCGAGCTCGAGGGCGACTTCACCGGCACCGTCGACGGCGACGAGGTCTTCGCCACCGACCGCTTGGGCGCGGATGACGGCTCCGAGGACGACGGCTGACTCATCCCCGTTCCCGGAGCTGGTCGTGGTTCTGGGGCTGGCAGATCGCCGACCAGTCCGGGTCGGTGGGGGGTGGGTCGCGGGGCGGGTGACCGGCGGCCGGTTGTGACCTGTGACACCATGGGGCGACGCTGATGAGGGAGCGCCGCCATGCACGTGGAAGGACTGCTGAGGAACAAGGGCGACGACGTCGTCACCGTCGCCCGGACGACGACGGTGGCCGACGTGGTCGCCACCCTCGCCGAGCACCGGGTGGGTGCGCTGGTCGTGAGCGATGACGGCACCCAGGTCGACGGCATCGTCTCGGAGCGCGATGTGGTCCGGGCCCTCGCCCAGCACCAGGGCGCTCTGCTCGGCCACGAGGTGGCCACGATCATGACCAGTGAGGTCGTGACGTGTGGTCTGCAGACCACGGTCGACGAGCTCTCCTCGTCGATGACCGAACGGCGCATCCGGCACGTGCCCGTCGTGGTCGACGGTGCCCTCGTCGGCATCGTGAGCATCGGCGACGTGGTCAAGGACCGCATCCGCGACCTCGAGACCGAGACCCAGACCCTCCACGAGTACATCAGCCACGGCCGCTGACCGTCGACCGGGGCTCGCGCCCCACCCTCGGCGGTCCTGTCGTCCCCGAGGAGTGCGGTGCCCGACCCGATCCACCCGCCACCGGACCCCGCGTCGGGACCCGCCCCCACCGCGGGTCAGCCCGCCGGGTGGTACCCCGACCCCGACGGCCACGGCCTGCGCTGGTGGGACGGTGCTCGGTGGACCGCCGAGGAGCGCGACCCGCCCGGGATGCGCTGCCTCGTCTGCGGCCACGGCGACTTCGACCGGGCCCAGTACATGTTGAACACCCAGGGCATGACGCTGCTCGGCTGGGACGGCTTCAACCGCCAGGCCAGCTGCTTCGTGTGCCGGTACTGCGGCTTCATCCACTGGTTCGCGCCCAGCCCGCCGGCGCCGAAACCGGGCCCGTAGGCGACGCTCGCGGACCCCGTCGCCATCGACCACTGGCGCGGCGGGATGCGCCGGATGCGACGGGTCAGCCGGGTCCGTCGGGGGTCTCGCCGGTTCTGAGGGCGCCGCGACGGACCTTCCCGAGAGGTGTCCGGGGCAGGGCGGCCACCACGCGCAGCTCGCGGGGCGCGCACCAGGCCGGGAGGGCATCTCGGACTCGGCCCCGCACCTCGTCGAGCGACGGACGCGGTACCCCGTCGCGGGGCACGACCCAGGCCACGACCCGCTGACCCCACTCGGTGTCGGGCCGCCCCGCCACGGCCACCTCGGCCAGCGCGGGGTGGAGGCGGAGCACGGCCTCGACGGTGTCGGGCCAGACGTTCTCGCCGCCGGTCACGATCATGTCGTCCCGCCGGCCGCGGACCGTCACCGTGCCGTTGGCGGCGACGTCGCCCCCGTCCCCGGTGGCGAGCCACCCCGTGCTCGTCGGGTCCTCGGGCCGCGCCCGCCGCAGGTCGCCGACGGTGGTGTCGGCCCGGCGCACCCCGCGCGCCAGGGTGGGGGAGCGGACCCACAGCTCGCCGTCGATGGCGCGGACCTCGACCCCGGGCAAGGGCCGGCCGTCGTAGACGACGCCGCCCCCGGTCTCGGTGAGGCCCCAGGTGCGCACGACGTTGGCGGGCCGCTCGGCCACCGTGTCGGCCGAGCCGCCCAGCACCACCCAGCGGAAGCCCTCGGCGCCCACCCGGTCGAGGGCGGTGGGCACGAGCGAGGTGAGCGTGGCGCCGCCGTCGCGGGCGACGATGACGGCCTCGGCGTCGAAGCCTGGGTGCACCTCGAGACCGATGCCGTCGATCAGCGCCCGGACGACCACGCCGAGGCCGCCGACGTGCGCGAGCGGCAGGCAGGCCAGCCACCGGTCGGCCCGGGTCACGCCGAGGTGGGCGTGCACCATGCGGGCGTGGGCGGCCAGTGCGTCGTGGGTGAGCACGACCCCCTTGGGCTCGCCGGTCGTGCCGCTGGTGGGCACCACGAGAGCGTCCTCGGCGCCGATCTCGCCTCGGCCGTGGTCGAGGGTCTCGATCTCCCGGCCGGCGCCCGCCGGGGTCACGAGCGCCGCGGGGCGCAGCATCGCCAACAGGCGCCGGCGGGCAGGGTCGGGCAGGCGCGGGTCGACGGGCAGCACCGCATCGCCCTCGTCCCAGACCTGTCGCAGAGCCGCCACGAACGCGGGCCCGCCGTGGGCGACGACGGCGACGAGCACACCCATGCCCGAAGGGTAGGGGTGCGGCCCGCACGAGCGGCGCCGAGCCTCCGCCGGTGACGCGCGGCACGACGGCACGGGCCGGGTTACGGTCGGTGGCCCGCAGCCACCATCTCCCCGGAGGACCCGATGCAGGGCCTGATGCAGGACCACCAGCTCACCCTGGTGCACTTCTTCGACCGCGCCGAGCGCCTGTTCGCTGAGAAGAAGATCGTGACGGCCACCGCGACCGGGCGCGACGAGCGCACCTACGGTCAGTGGGCCGACCGCACCCGCCGCCTGGGCGGCGCGCTCGACACCCTGGGCATCTCCGCCGATGGACGCGTGGCCACCTTCGGCTGGAACACCGCGAACCACCTCGAGCTGTACTTCGCCGCCCCGTGCAGCGGTCGGGTGCTCCACACGCTCAACATCCGGCTGTTCCCCGAGCAGCTCACCTACATCGCCAACCACGCCGCCGACGAGGTCGTGTTCCTCGACCGCTCCCTCGCCGCCCTGGTGTGGCCCCTGCTCGGAACGTTCGAGACCGTGCGCCACGTCGTGGTCATGGACGACGGCGCCGGCGACGTGCCGAGCGAGGCGCCCGACGGCAAGGAGGTCCACGACTACGAGGAGCTCCTCGCCGCCGCCGACCCCGTTCGGTGGCACGTCGACGACGAGGGCCAGGCCGCGAGCATGTGCTACACGTCGGGCACCACGGGCAACCCCAAGGGCGTCGTCTACAGCCACCGCTCGACCTACCTGCACACCGTCGGGGTCATGGCCGCCGATGCCATCGGCGCCTCGGAGACCGACACGATCCTGCCGGTGGTGCCCATGTTCCATGCCAACGCCTGGGGCCTGGCCCACGCTGCGGTGGCGGTGGGGGCGAACCTGGTGATGCCCGGGCCCAAGATGGCCCCCGAGCCCCTGGCCGAGATGATCGAGCAGGAGAAGGTCACCATCGCCGCCGGCGTGCCCACCATCTGGATGGGCGTGCTCCCGGCGCTGAAGGGGCGCGACACCTCGGCCCTGCGGGCCATTCCCTGCGGCGGCTCGGCGGTGCCCCGCGCCCTGTCGGAGGCCTACCGCGAGCAGACCGGCCTGCCCATCTTCCAGGCGTGGGGCATGACCGAGACCAGCCCCGTGGCCTCCGCCGGCCACATCAAGTCCACCCTCGCCGAGGGTCGCTCCGAGGACGAGCTGGCCGACCTGCGGGCCACGATCGGCGTACCGCTCTGCGGTGTCGACCTCCGCATCGTCGACCCCGACACCCTCGAGCCGGTCGCCGCCGACGGCGCCGCCCAGGGCGAGATCCAGGCCCAGGGCGCCTGGATCGCGCGGGAGTACTACGACGACGAGCGGTCACCCGAGTCCTTCACCCCCGACGGTTGGCTGAAGACCGGCGACGTCGCCACCATCGACGCCCACGGCTACATGCGCATCGTCGATCGCACCAAGGACGTGGTGAAGTCCGGGGGTGAGTGGATCTCGACCGTCGAGCTCGAGAACGAGATCATGGGCCACCCCAAGGTCGCCGAGGCCGCCGTGATCGGGGTCAAGCACCCCAAGTGGCAGGAACGCCCGCTGGCGTGCGTCGTGGTGAAGGAGGGCGAGGAGCTGACCGGCGCCGAGGTCCTCGAGTTCCTCGAGGGCAAGGTCGCCAAGTGGTGGATGCCCGACGATGTCGTCTTCGTCGACGAGATCCCCAAGACGAGCGTCGGCAAGTTCTCCAAGAAGGACCTCCGGGTGCAGTTCAAGGACTACGAGCTCCCGACGGTGTAGCGGGGTTCGGACCGCGACCTGGCCGACCAATCACCAAGGTCAGCAGCGGGCCGTGAGCTGCGTCGCCACCTCCTCGCGAGAACCTGTTGCTCGACCGTCGGATCACGCACGGATACGCCGCGAGTCCGTGTGTCACCGGCCCGACAGCTCGGTGGTGGTGTCGACGACCTTGGCGAAGAAGTCCCTTCGCTCGGCGTCGCCGCCCATCAGGGTCGCCACCGATGACCGGAGCTCGTCGAGGTTGACCGTGCGCGCCGAGGCCATCGTCGCCACGTCGAGGACGTCCTTGGGTCGCGCGAAGAAGGCCTTGAACACCGCCAGGTCGGTGCAGGCGAGGACCGGGAGCTTGTCGAGATGCCCGAACGGCACGTGTCGGACGCGTGTGTGCACATCGTCGTGGAAAGGGTGGTTGGAGAGGAACACATCGACCGGCGTCTGCCCCCACCACAGCCGGGCCTGCGCGTCGCGTCGGAGCAGCGTTGCCGCGGAGTCGTCGAGGTCGATCTCAGGGCGGAGGGCGGCGGCCAGCACACCGACCCCCTCCGTGCCGACGAACACGTTGACGTCGATGTCCTTGGTGCCCCTCGGCTCCTGCGTGCAGAAGGCGAGCGCCAGGGCTCCGCCGAACGCGTGGGGGAGCTCGGCCTGCGCCAACATCCGATGCAGGCCGAGGACCTTGTCGCCGAGACCGAGCGTCACCCGGGGCTGCAGGCGGCGAGCTCGGCGAAGCGCGGCGCGTCGAGTCGCGCCGCGTGGTGCTGGGGCAGCAGGTCGGCGAGGGCGAGCACGTGCCAGAGGTCGTCGGCGTTCTGTCGAGCATCGATCGTCGGCGTCGGTCGAGAACCGAGGACCAGCTCCTCACCCGCCGCTCGCAGGATCCGATCGACGGTGTCCACGCGCGGGACCCGCTCACCCCGCTCGTAGAGGCAGACGGCGGCCGCCGAGGTGCCGGCGCGCTGGGCCAACGCCCGCTGGCTGAGCCCGGCGCGCCGGCGCGCTCCACGGAGGAGATCGGCGACGTCCATGGTTCGGATGTTATCGGAGCCGACATCAACCTCGGCGGCACCCGGAGTCGAACGACGAGGGCGGGGCCTCGACCTCGAGAGCCTGTCGTGGCTCCCGAGCGACAGGCAGGTCGAGGTCGAGCTCCGCGATCGACGCCGGCACGGTGGCGGCCACCGGCCGTCCCTGCCACTCGACCGCTTCACTCCACCTCGCCGAGCCAGGTGCGGGCGCCGATGTCGGCGAGCTCCCGACGCCGATCATCGTGATCGGGCATGGCCTGGGTCACCACCCGCCAGAACTGGGGTGAGTGGTGCGGCTCGTGCAGGTGGGCCAGCTCGTGGACGAGGACGTAGTCGACGAGAGGGGGACGGTGCTGCAGCGTCGCCCAGTGGACGTTGATGCGGTTGCGGCCGCGCGTGGAGCCCCATCGGTAGCCGAGGTCCACGACGCGGACCTCGATGTCGCCCACCCCGAGGCGTGCCGCCCACGGCCGGATGCGCCGCTGCACCCAGGGGGTTCCGACGCTCCGATACCACCCTCGCAGCGCCTCGACCGCCTCGTCCGGGTCCTCAGCCAGGCCGCAGGAGAGGACGAGGCGACCGCGTTCGAGGCGCACACCCGCCGTGTCCCCGGATGCGGGTGCGTTGCTCAAGGTGAGGCGGTGGTTGCGACCGAGGTAGGCGAAGCCCTCGCCCTCCACGAGCTGCTTGGTGACCGGCGCTCCCCACAGGGCGTGCTTCTCGGCCAGCTTCCGATGGATCCAGTCCGATCGGGCGTCGATCATCGATTCGATCTGGGCGACGGTCGCCCCCTCGGGCGCCTTCACGCTGAGAGATCCGTCACGTTCGACCGTGATCTCCAGCGTGCGACGCCGTGGTCGTTGGACGACGGTGAAGTGGAGCGGGCCCCGGGTGAGCTGGTCGGGGAGGGCAGGCGGCATCACCCCACCAGCCGCCTGTGGTTGGTCCGGGCCAGGTCGACGAGCCGGGTGGCCATCTGGTCGCACGTGGCAAGGGAGCCGTAGAGGCCGCTCTGGTCGAGCTCGCGCTTCAGCCACCGGCGGAGGGTGTCCTGGCGGTGGGCGCTGGCCCAGAAGCCGACGTCGTCGATGTCGGCACGGACGTGGGCGACCACGTCTCGGGTGAGCGCCACCACGGCAGGATGCGCCTCGGCGCTGAGGTCGTCGACGTCGTCCGCGCCGAGGCCGTCCAGCAGGATGCCGAGGAAGGGCTTCTCCGTCGCCGGGTCGAGGCCGGTTCCGTCATCGGGGGGCGGCGTGCGCATGTCGGTGATCAGCCCATCGAGGGCCAGCACGAGCTGCTCCCACTGCCCATCCAGGCGTTCGAGGATCTCGGTCAGTCGCTCGGAGAGCTTCTGGTACCGGGCCGGGTCCTCGTCGATGTGCGACCGGATGTGGTGGCGGGCCGCGTGCTCCATCTCCGATGCTCGGGCCCGGTCGCTGGTGAGCCCCGCTACCCGGGCCGGGAAGTCGATGTCAGTGATCCGGACGGGAGCGATCCGGCCCGACAGGTCGAGCACCGTGATGTGCTCGTCGACGAGCTGGCGGACCTTCTCGCGGTAGAGGCTGGGGTTGAAGCCGCCGTCGCCCTCGTCTCGGTAGCGGCGCCGGACCTCGATCTGGATCCGGGCGAGGAGCCGGGCGTCGCCGATGAAGGGGCGGGCCTCGGGGCGGGGCAGAACGATGTCGAGCGACGTGAGGAAGGCCTTGAGGTCGACGTCGAACGCGGCCCGGAGCGTGGGATCCTCCAGGAGCGCGACGCACGCTTCGATCGAGCTGGGGTCGTCTGCCGGCGTCACACCGCGCGTCGTCAGGTGGTGGCGCACCCGGGCGTGGCGGTCGCTCAGCCGTCCGATCTCCTCGGTGAGGTCGTGGAGCGACTCCTCGACGTCGTCGTCGAGGGAGCCGTCGGGCGCGGCGTAGGCGGCCA
>NZ_DATLXO010000113.1:0-16957 GCF_035575815.1 Iamia sp. | reverse complement strand
GCTCGACGTCGACGGCGTGGACCTCGACGGTGCGGCGCTCGGCCGCGACGGCCAGGCCGATGGCCCCGCTTCCGCACCCGAGGTCGATCACGACGGGGACGTCGATCGGGCCACCGCCGGGCGTGGTCCGGGCCCGGCGGTCGAGCTCGGCGAGGACGTGGTCGACGAGGCCCTCGGTCTCCGGCCGCGGGATCAGCACCCGCTCGTCGACCATGAGGTCGAGGGCCCGGAAGCCCCAGCGCCCGAGCACGTACTGCAGCGGCTCTCCGCCGAGGCGACGCTCCACCATGCGGTCGAGGGCGGCGACACCGCTGACCGTCGCCGGGTCGTCCAGGTGGACCAGCAGCGCCGAGCCGTCGTGGCCGGCGGCCTCCTCGACGATGCGCCGAGCCTCGACGGGGGCCGCGTCGACCTGGTTGCGAGCGAGCGTGGAGGTGGTCTCGGCGAGCAGGGCCCGCCAGGCAACGGTGCCGTCCGCGCCCATGTCGGGCATCGGACCGGGGGCGCGGAGCTCCGGAGGAGGCTCGGCGGCCGAGAGGTCCCCGTCGCTCGGTGCTGCGGGTTCGGGCGCCGCGTCGTCGGCCTCCACCACCCCGTCGCGATCGGCGGGGACCTGAGCGACGGGCCCACCGAGCCACCCCGCCGCCTCCTCCACGGTCGCGTCGGTGGGTTCCTCGGCCGGGTCCGGAGGAGTGGTGGCGTCCATCAGCCCTCGGTCATCCGTTCCGCCTGGTCGGCGGCGACGAGGGCGTCGTTCAGGTCGTCGAGGTCACCGGCGAGCACCTGCTCGAGCCGGTAGAGGGTGAGGCCGATGCGGTGGTCGGTCACCCGGTTCTCCTTCAGGTTGTAGGTGCGGATCTTCTCACTGCGGCCGCCGCCGCCCACCTGGCTGCGCCGAGCCTCGGAGGCAACGGCGGCCTGGCGATCCTGCTCGGCCTTGAGGAGCCGGCTGCGCAGCACCCGCAGGGCCCGGTCCTTGTTCTGCAGCTGGCTCTTCTCGTCCTGCATCGAGACGACGAGGCCGGTGGGCAGGTGGGTGATGCGCACGGCGGAGTCGGTGGTGTTCACCGACTGGCCGCCGGGTCCCGACGAGCGGTACACGTCGACCTGGAGGTCGCCGGGGTCGATGGTCACGTCGACCTCGTCGGCCTCGGGCAGCACCGTCACCGTCGCGATCGAGGTGTGGACGCGGCCCTTGGCCTCGGTCGCGGGCACGCGCTGCACGCGGTGCGGGCCGCCCTCGTGCTTCAGGCGCGACCACACGCCGTCGCCCTTCACCTGGAAGGTGACCTCGTCGTAGCCGCCCATGTCCGAGGCCTCGGCGCCGAGCACCTCGAACACCCAGCCCCGTCGGGCCGACCAGGCCTTGTACATCTCGAAGAGGTCCCGGGCGAAGAGGTTCCCCTCCTCGCCCCCCTCGGCCCCCCGGATCTCGACGATCACGTTGCGGTCGTCGTTGGGGTCGCGGGGCAGCAACAGCAGGCGGATCTCGGCGGTGAGGCGCGCCACGGCGGCCTCGGACTCCTCGATCTCACTGCGCAGGAGGGCCCGGTCGTCGCCGTCGGCCTCGGCGTACATCTCCCGGGCGGTGGCGAGGTCCGCAGTGGACTTCGCCAGCAACCGGCTCCGCGACACGATCGCCTCGAGCTCCTTGTGCCGCCGGGCCAGATCCGCCGACGCGACCTGATCGGCGTAGGTGTCGGGGTCCGACAGGCGGGCCTCGACGTCGAGGAGCTCGCGCGCCAGGTCGTTCAGGCGGGCCAGCATCCCGGTCACCGTAGCGGTCACCTCCGTGCGGTCCCCGGCGCACCGGGGCTCCTCGGCGCCGTCCCGGACCGGGCTCGGACCGGTCAGTCCCTACGTGGAGCCGGCGGGTCGTCGCCGCCCAGGCCCAGCTCGTCGCGGATGGCCGCCAGGCGATCGTCGGCCGCCTTCTGGTGGGCGGCCAGGTCGAAGGACTCGAGCGAGGCGTCGCCCTCCGGGTTCGTCGACGGCGCCGGCCGCGCCCCTTGCGCCTCGCCCGGTGAGATCGGAGCGGACCCCGCTCCCCCGGGCCCCGCTTCCGCGGCCCCTGCCGTGCGGGACTGCGCCTCGATGCGGGCCCGGGCCTCGTCGAGGGTCGGGGCGTCGCCGGAGCTGGAGATCCACGGGCGCCCCTCGGACCGGGCCGCCAGATCGGCCTCGCGCCGGTCGAGCTCACGCTCGCCCTCGCGCACACTCGAGTCGATCCGGGCCTTGGCGTAGGCGAGCCACCGCTGCCACTGCAGCGCCATCAGAGGACTCCGGTACAGCGGTCGGCGGCGGTCATGGTCCTGATCATCGCGGACCCACCGGCGGCGTGCCGGGCGCCGCCTGCGAACACCGTTCCCGGCGCGGGGCGCGCGCGGCGCGCGCTGTTTCCCCTAGTGTGTCCTACGAGCGCCACATCTACCGTGTCGCTCGCGTACCGGGCAGAGGCCCGGTCGCCAGAGCAAGGAACAGATACTTTGACCACAGGCACCGTGAAGTTCTTCAACTCCGAGAAGGGCTACGGCTTCATCTCGCGTGAGGGTGGCGACGACGTGTTCGTCCACTTCTCCAACATCCAGGGCGAGGGTTACAAGTCCCTCGACGAAGGCCAGAAGGTCGAGTTCGACGTGGCCCCCGGCCGCAAGGGCGAAGAGGCCCAGAACGTCCGCGTCGTCTGACGCACCTCGGCACTGCGTCCGAGCCGTCGGTCTTCGGGCCGGCGGCTCGTTCGCGTCAGGGGCACCGTCGCGCTGCGGTCCCGGCTCGGTGCGACGCTGATCTGCTCGCTCCGGTTGGCCTCGCGCGCTCCGACTCGTCATCCTCTGGGTGTGACCGAGCCCTCGTCGACCTCCACCGCTTCCTTCCCGTCGGTGGCCCGCCCCCTGCGCATCGCGGCGGTCGCCGAGGCCGTGTCGTATCTGGCCCTCATGGCCGCGGTGATCGCCAAGAACGTCTTCGATGCCGCCGGTGAGGGTGGCGTGCCGGTCGTCGGACCGATCCACGGCATCATCTTCCTGGTGTACGCGGTCCTCGTGATGATGGGGCGCGGGGAGCAGCGCTGGGGCCTGGGTCCGACGCTGCTGGCGCTGGTGCTCTCGGCGGTGCCCTTCGGCGGCTTCTACGTCGACCGCAAGATGATCACCGTGCCGGCCTCCGCCTGAGGGGCCGCACCGTCATGTCCAGGGGATCCGCCACTCACCGTCGAGGCCGATCACCTCGGCCGGGTCGGCCAGGCGGGCAGCCAGGTCGCGGGTGAGCGCCAGCGCGTCGCGGGCCGGGACCACCAGCACCAGCCGGGCGCCGGGGGCGTGGGCGGCGCGGTCATCCGCGGCTGCGGGAACGAGGTCGAGGTCGACCCCCGTGGAGCAGGTGACCACCAGGGGTCGGCCGTCGGTGTCGGTGCCGACGGCCGAGGCGATGCCCGTCTCGAGCAGGTTCCGGCGTCCTCTCACCGACGGCACCGGGTGCAGCGCGGAGGCCCCGACCCGGGCTGGGTCGGTCACCAGGGCGGCCCGGAGCCAGCGCTCGGGCACCATCTGGTTCAATGGGTGGGGCGGGGCCTCGGGACGGCGGTAGCCAGCCACGATCTCGGTGACGCGGGCGACCCGATCGGCCGGGGCCAGGTGGGCGTGGGTCATCTCGGTGATCTCGCGGTCGAAGCGCCCCACGCCGACGGCTAGCTCGGGGCCGTCAGAGCCGTGGACGATGCGCGCCACCTCGAGGCCCAGCATCTCGCCGAGGGTCATGCCGTCCTCCTCGACGACCTCGAGGCCGGCCTCGGCGAACATCATCCGCAGCTCGGGGGCATCGGGCGGCGGCAAGGGCACCGTCGCCGGGTCGGGGGCGGCGGGGCTCGTGGTCGAGCCGTCGACGCTCCACACCCCCGGTGCGGGAGCGAAGAACGCGGCGCGGCGGGCCACGAGGCCGGCCGCCGCTCCTGCGTCGGCCAGCACGTCGAGGCGGGCGGCGCCGACCCGCCGGGCCCAGGCGAGGGCGCCGCCGAGGCTGGTCGAGGCCTCGCCGGCCAGGAGGGCCCACCCGCGTGGTCCGTCGACCAGGGCGGCACCACCGGGGAACGCTGAGGGGACGGCATCGGGCCCCACCCGGTCACGGGTGAGGGTCCGGAGCCGGGCCGCCTGGAGCGAGGCGGCGCGCGCCGGGTCGATCACGCCTCTATTCGTCGCGGACGACCTTGCTGTTCTTGCGGGCCCCGTAGCGCCGCTCGAAGCGGTCGATGCGGCCACCGGTGTCCACCAGCTTCTGCTTGCCGGTGTAGAAGGGGTGGCACTCGTTGCACAGCTCGCTGGTGAGCTTGTCCGCGGTCGAGCGGGTGGTGAACGTGTTGCCGCACGAGCAGGTCACCGGGGTGTCGGTGTAGGTGGGGTGGATCTCGGTCCTCATGGTGTCTCCAGTCTCGCCCTGACGGGCCCATCGGCCCAAACGGGGCTTCCAGTGTGTCCAACATCGGTCCATTCCCCACCGTTCGGGGGGCGCCGCCCCGGTCAGGTGCCGGCGACCCGGGCCTTGGCGATCTCGGCCAGGAAGTCGGCGTTGGTCTTGAACGTCCTCATGCGGTCGGTCAGCAGCTCGAGGGAGGCGGCCTCGGTGGCCCCCTCGCTGTCCTTCAGGGCCCCGAGCACCCTGCGCAGGGTGGTGACCTGCTGCACCTGGCGACCCTCGAAGAGCAGCTCCTCGTGGCGGGTTCCGCTGGCGTCGACGTCGATGGCGGGGAAGATGCGCCGCTCGGCGAGGCGTCGGGAGAGCCTGAGCTCCATGTTCCCGGTGCCCTTGAACTCCTCGAAGATGTGCTCGTCCATCTTGGAGCCGGTCTCGACCAGCGCGGTGGCCAGGATGGTGAGCGACCCGCCCTCCTCGGCGTTGCGGGCCGCGCCGAAGAACTTCTTGGGCGGGTAGAGGGCGCCGGCGTCGATGCCCCCGGACATGATGCGACCGCTGGGCGGCTGAGCCAGGTTGTAGGCCCGCGCCAGGCGGGTGATGCCGTCGAGGATGATCACGACGTCGCGGCCGTCCTCGACCGAGCGCTTGGCCTGCTCGATGACCAGCTCGGCGACCGCGACGTGCTCCTCGCTCGGCCGGTCGAAGGTCGACGAGGCGACCTGGCCACCGATCAGCCACCGCTTCATGTCGGTGACCTCCTCGGGCCGCTCGTCGACCAGCAGCACGACCAGCTCGACATCAGGGTGGTTGAGCTCGATCGCCCGGGCGATCTGCTTCATCACCGTGGTCTTGCCCGCCTTCGGAGGCGACACGATGAGGCCCCGCTGGCCCTTCCCGATGGGAGCCAGCAGGTCGATGATCCGCGTGGTCATGTTGGCCGACGCGCCCTCGGTCTCGAGCCGGAGGCGCTCGTCGGGGAACAGCGGGGTGAGGTCCGCGAAGCGGCGACGGTCGCGGGCCTTCTCCGGCTCGGCCCCGTTCACGGCGTCGATCTGGAGCAGGGCCGGGTTCTTCTCGTTGCGGGAGGCGGGCCGGCTCTTGCCCGCGACCCGATCGCCCTTGCGCAGACCGAACTGGCGGACCTGCTTCACCGAGACGTACACGTCGTCGTTCGAGGGCAGGTGACCCCGCAGGCGAAGGAATCCGTAGCCGTCCTCGCGGAGGTCGAGCAGCCCCTCGATGGCGATGGGCTCGCCCTCGAAGGCGTCGGGCTGGCCGTCGCGCCCCCGGCCCCGGCGCCGACGTCGACGGTTGCCCTCGTCCTCGTCGACTGACCCCTGCTGGGGGCTCGGGTTGTGGTTCGGGTCCTTCGACTGGTCGCGCAGGTTCGACTGGTTGCCCTGGCCCGACTGGTTGCCCTGGCCCGACTGGTTGCCCTGGTTGCCCCGGTCCCCATGGTCCGAACCCTGGTCACCGGGCCCGCGCCCTTGGCCCCGGCCGCCCCGGGCCTGGTCACCCTGACCTCGGCCCTGACCGTTGCCGTCACTGCCGCGGGCCTGGTCGCCCGGCGCGTTGCCCCCTCGGCGCACCTCATCCTGGCCGTTGCCGGCTCGGCCCTGGGCGCGGCGCGTCGAGCCGCCCTGATCACGGTCACCGGTCACCTCGCCGCGAGCGGACGTCCCACCGCCGTCGCCATCGTCGGCGTCGCGGTCGTCACCTTGATCGCGATCCGACGTGGCGCCGGGGCCGGGAGCGGGTCCCCCTGCGTCGCGACCCGCCGGCGCGGCCTCGCGGTCGCCGGCGGGGGCGGCGGTTGAGCTCACATCGCCCATCGCGTCGAGCACGGCGGACGTTCCCTCGGGGACGGCGGAGCTCGGACCGGTGCCGGGCACCTCACCCGGAGCATCGGCGGTGACGCCGGCCAGCTCGAGGATCAGGTCGATCATGGCCGCCTTCTTCGCCCGCGCCGGCGGCTTCTTTCCCAGCGACTCGGCGATCTTGCTGAGCTCGTCGCGCTCCTTGCCCTCGAGGAGGGCACGTTCGAAGCCACTCATGGCTACCTCGCTTTCGGGAGCCCGCGCCGGGCTCCGCCGTTCGGCGGGCCGGGACGCCACGAGGCGCCGGAGGCAACGCCGGAGGGGAGAAGGGATGTCCCGTTGCGGGGCCGGCGGTGACCGCCGGACAACCCCACAGGGAACCCCAGGATCATAGCCGTCCGGTCAGCCCGCACCCACACAGGCGCAGACCCTCTTCTGCGCGCTGGTGGGCACCTGCCCGCCGATCGGTGGGTGGATGCTCACCGTTTCGGAGGGCGGCGGGCGGGCGTCAGGTGCCCTCGGCGCCGACCAGACGACCGAGGAGCTGGTGACCCGGGACGACCGGGAGGTCGGCCACGCCGGGTTCGGTGTAGGTGCCGCCGGGGCCGTCGACGGCGGAGTCGACGAGCAGGTAGGGCACCGGGTCCGCCGTGTGGGTCTTGGTGCGCACCGGCGTGGCGTGGTCGGGCAGCAGCAGCAGGCGCCACGGCCCCATCGTGTGGAGGCCCTCGACCAGCCCGGCGAGGATGCGGTGGTCCCAGGCCTCGAGGGCCGCGACCTTCTGCTCCACGTCGCCGGCGTGGCCGGCCTCGTCGGTGGCCTCGACGTGGACCACGAAGAGGTCGGCCCCGGACCCGAGCCCGGCCAGGGCGGCGTCGCGCTTGGCCTCGTAGTCGGTGTCGTACCAGCCGGTGGCGCCCTCGACCGCAACGACGTCCATGCCGGTGAGCACGCCCAGGCCCCGCACCAGGTCGACCGCGGTGACCATGCCGGCGCGGACGCCGTGGGTGGCGGTGAACGACGGGAGCCGGGGCTGGGAGCCCTGACCCCACAACCAGACCTGGGTGGCACCCAGCCCCGACGGGCCCACGATCGCTCGGCTGGCCTCCATGAGCTCCCGGAGGCGGGGCGCCGCCGGCCCGGTGGGTCGAACGGCCGGCTTGTCACTCAGGTCGTGGGGCGGCGTGCAGTCGGCCTCGACCAGATCCCGGGGTGCGACCATGATGTGGCGGTAACCGACGCCGGGGTGGAACTCGATGCCATCGCCGCCGAGCTCGGCATCGAGGGTCCGGATCACTTCGGCCGCGGCCTCGGTCGAGGGGTGACCACCGGCGAAGTCGGCCATGACGCCCTCGGGCGTGCCGTCGTCGGTGATGCTCACCAGGTTGCAGCGGTAGGCGATCTGGTCGGGACGCAGGTGCAGGCCCAGGGCGGCAGCCTCGATCGGGGCCCGTCCGGTGTGGTGCAGGACCGGGTCGTAGCCGAGGATGCTCATGTTGCCGACGTCGCTGCCCGGAGGCATCCCGGCCGGGATCACTGCCGCCCGCCCGACCTCACCGCGCGCCGCGAGAGAGTCGAGCACGGGTGTCGACGCGGCCTGGAGCGGCGTGAGCCCGCCCAGCTCGGCGACGGGCTCATCGGCACAGCCATCGGGGACGCAGACCACGTACTTCACCGCCCCAGCCTGCCAGGCCGGGTGGGCGGGCGTGGCGGCGGCCGGGTCACGACGGGCGCGGGCCTACGTCCGTGGCTTCGCCCCGGGTCACGACGTGCGGGTGCCGCCGACCCACGAGCGGTGCAGCGCGGCGTAGGTGCCGTCCGCGGCCACCAGCTCGGCGTGGGTTCCGGACTCGACGAGGCGGCCCCGGTCGAACACCAGCACCACGTCGGCCCGCTCGGCGGTCGAGAGCCGGTGGGCCACGGTGACGGTGGTGCGCCCGGCGGCCAGGCGGGTGAGGGCGATGGCCAGGGCCTGCTCGGTCTCCGGGTCGACCGCCGAGGTGGCCTCGTCGAGCACGAGCAGCCCCGGGTCCGACACCTGGGCACGCACGAGGGCCACGAGCTGGCGCTCACCGACCGAGAGCGAGCCCCCCCGCTCGCCGGAGTCCGTGTCGAGGCCGCGGGGCAGCCGGTCCACCCACCAGCGCAGGCCGAGAGTGTCGATGGCGGCTTCGATCTCGGCGTCGGTGGCGTCGAGCCGTCCGAGGCGGATGTTCTCCCGCACCGTCGCCGCGAAGAGGAAGCCGTCCTGGGGCACCATCCGCACCCGGACCAGGCGCGACGCCGGGGCCGCGGCCCGCAGGTCGACGCCGCCGACCTCGATGGTGCCGGCGACGGGATCGGCCAGGCGGACGAGGAGGCTGGCGAAGGTCGTCTTGCCCGAGCCGGTCTCGCCCACGACGGCCACCGAGGTGCCGGGAGCGATGGTGACGTCGATGTCGTGCAGCACCGGTGGGCCCGTGCGGTAGGCGAAGTCGACGCCGGTCACCGCTACGCCGAGGGCTCCCTCGGGCAGCGGCGTTCCGGGGTCGGGTTCGGTGATGGCGACGGGCACGTCGAGAGCGGTGAGCACCTTGCGGGCACCGGCTGCCGCGCTCTGGGTCTGGTCGAGGACCTCGCCCAGCTCGGCCACCGGCTGAGTGAGCAGCGTCACGAGGAACAAGAAGGCCACCATCTCCCCGGCGTCGAGGCCCCAGGCCGGGCCCTGCCACACCCCGACCGCGGCGACGGCCGCCACCGCCAGCGCCCCGAAGATGTCGCCGAGGGGGAACATCAGGGCGAACATGCGCGCCGCTCGGACCTCGGCGCGGCACTGCTCGTCGACGGCCCGGCTCAGGCGGCGCCGACCTCGATGCTCTAACCCGTAGGCCCGGATGACGGGGGCGCCGCCGATGGTCTCGGAGAACTCCCCCAGGGTGTCGCCCACCCGGGTCCGCACCGTGTCCCAGATCCGCAGCTGACGGCGCTGGAGGTGGCGCAGCAGGATCGTGACGGGCACGAACACCGCCACCGTGAGCAGGGCCAGGGGCCAGGAGTAGACGAGCATCACGACGGTGATGCCGGCGATGGCCGCCGTCGAGGTGATCCACACCATCGCTCCCCACTGCCAGAACTGGGCGAGGGTCTCAACGTCGCTGGTGACCCGGGCGACGAGCACACCGCGGCGTGACTCGGTGTGATCTGCGGCGGCGAGGCGGTGGATGTGGTCGAAGGTCCGCACCCGCAGCCCGGCCAGACCCGCCTCGACCGCACGCGTGAGGCGCGCCAGGGTGACCCGTCCGAGCAGCCAGAAGCCGAGCACGGCGACAACGCCGACCGCGGTGGTGGCGGCCACGAAGCCGGGGCGGTAACCGTCGGGACCGAGGATCCCGCGGTCGAGGACCTGCTGGACGAGGATCGGGACGACCACCCGGCCGGCGGAGGTGGCGAGGGCGAGCCCAGCCGAGAGGCCCACCCCGACCTTGAGCTCGGGCATCTCGGCCACGATGCGCCGGAACGCGTCGACCGAGCCGCCCTGGAGCGCAGGGCCGGCGTCGAGAATGTCGCCGGGCTCGCGGCCGTGGACCTCGTCGGTGCCGGTCTCGATCGGCAGGGGGGTGCTCACGGCGCCCCACCCGTCGTGACCGGCTCCGGTCCGCCGGGCGCGACGGTCGCCGCGCCAGGGCTGTCCGGCGACGGCGGGTCGAGCCCGTTCCCCGACGCGGCGTCGGGACCGGCGGAACGACCAGGGCCGTCGGCCCGACCCTCGGCGTAGGCCCGCACCAGGGCGGCGTAGGCGGGCACGGTGGCCAACAGCTCGTCGTGGGGGCCGACGGCGGCGACCCGTCCCCCGTCGAGGAACACCACCCGGTCGGCGAGGCGGATGGTCGACACCCGGTGGGCGACGACGAGCGTCGTGGTCTCCAGCTCACGGCCCAACCCGGTGAGGATCTGCTCCTCGACGGTGGCGTCGATGGCGCTGGTGGCGTCGTCGAGCACGAGCAGCCGGGGCCGCCGCACCAGGGCCCGGGCGAGGGCCAGGCGCTGGCGCTGCCCGCCCGAGAGGGTCACGCCCCGCTCGCCCAGCTCGGTCTCGAGGCCGGCGGGCAGGGCCGCCACGAAGCCGTCGGCCCGAGCCCGGGCGAGGGCGCCATTGAGCTCGGCGTCGACCTCCAGGGACCGGCTGACCTCCGAGTCGGTGCCGGCCAGCACGTTGGCAGCCACGGTGTCGGCGAAGAGAAAGGTCTCCTGGAACACGAAGCCGACCGCGTCGGGCAGCGCCGCCGGTTCGAGGTCGACGATGTCGACGCCACCGAGGCGCACGGTGCCGGCGGTGGGTTCGAGCAGGCCGGCCACGCAGAGGCACAGCGACGTCTTGCCCCCGGCGGTCGCGCCGGTGAGGGCCACGACCTCGCCGGGCGCAACGGAGAACGACACGTCGTCGAGCACCGGCACCGCCGGGTCGTGGGCGAAGCCGAGGCCCGTGACCTCCACCGACAGCGGGCCCGCGGGCAGGGTCGCCGACCCCCGGGCCGGGTGACGCTCATCGGCGTCGAGGGTCAGCACCCGATCGAGGCGGTCGGCGGCCACCACCGACGGCGGGATCGACTGCAACAGGTAGCCCATCACCCGCATCGGCGTCGCCAGCACCGCGAACAGGGCGAGGGCCTCGACGATGCCGCCCTCGGTCACTGCACCGGTCGAGAGGCGCCACGCCCCCAGCCCGACCACGGCCACCGAGCCCAGGTTGGGCAGCGCGGTGAGGCCCGGCTCGAACCAGGCCCGCAGCTCGCCCACCTGCACGCGCTCGCGGCGCAGCGCATCGGTGGACCGGGCGAAGCGGTCGCGTTCGTGGTCGGCGAGGCCCAGGACCTTGACGACCAGGGCACCGTCGAAGCTCTCGTGGGCGACCGACGCCATGTCGCCGTAGCGCGCCTGCCCGCGAGCTGCGGGGTGCTCGACGCGCGCGGTGTAGAGCCGGTTGGCCACCAGCAGCGTCGGGAACACGGCGAGGGCGACGACGGCGAGCACCCAGTCGACCACGAGCAACCGGGCGAACGCTGCAGCCCCGATGACGAACGCGCTCATCGAGAAGGGCGCCGGGTTGATGAACTCGATGGCCTTCAGAGCGTCGTTGTCGGCGTGGGCCATGAGCTCACCGGCCGGGCGCCGGGTGTGGAAGCGCAGCGGCGCCGCGACGTAGCGCTCGGCCAGCTGGCCCCGCCACGTCGCCCCCATGCGGAAGGTGGCCACGCCGCAGAAGTAGCGGCGGGCCACCACCCCGGCCGCCCGCACCAGGGAGATGACGACCACGGCTCCGGTGACCACCAGCACGGTGCCACCGTCGACCCCCCCGAAGGTGCCCCCGGCGCGCTCGCCGGAGAGGGCGGGCACGATCACGTCGTCGGTGACTCGGCCGAGCGCCGCGGTCGACGCGACCGTCATCAGGGCGAACACCGTGGCGCCCACGACCGATACCGAGAACGGGGCCGGGTGGGTGCGCACCGAGCGCCACAGCAGCGCCATCCCCCTCCGGATCACCGTGCGGTCGGGCCTCGTGGCCGGGTCGGAGTTCGAGGCCGGGTCGGAGGTCGAGGCCGGGTCGGAGTTCGAGGCCGGGTCGGAGGTCGAGGCCGGGTCGGAGGTCGAGGCGGACGCGGTCATGGCACGGGGAATCCAACCCAGTTCGGCCGACGACGGCAACCTGGTTCCCGCCGCCACGTCCTCGGTTCAGGGCGTCCTCGGTTCAGGGCGTCCTCGGTTCAGGCGGCCTCGGCGGTGGGCGGGTCCGGGCCGAGGGCGTCACGTCGTGCGACGCTTCGGGTCCCTCGTCCGGATCCTCGCCGCCGCCTCCGGCTGGAGGTCGGCCGATGGCGTCTCTCAGACGGCGTCCGGCCGCCACAGGGCGGTGAAGGCCTCGGTGACGGCCGGGTTCCGGTGACCGTCCCGACCTCGAGGGCCGATGGCGCGGCGGGCAGCCTCCACCTCGGCGACCAGCAACGCCTCGCCGTCGGGTTCCGCCCCGGCCAGGACGACGCCGTCGGGGTCGACGATCAGGCTGCTCCCCAGGGCCGAACGCCCGCCCTGGCGCCCGGCGATGTCGGCGACCACGATCGTCGTGGCGTTCTCCACCGCCCGGGCGAGGGCAGGTTGGTGCCCCGGGGTCGGAGCGCATCGGCATCGGCCTCTTTCCGGAGGTGACCGCTGTTGGTCGGCACGAAGATCGTCGCCGCCCCCCGGGACGCCAACACGCGCGCCGGCTCGAGGTACCAGATGTCGTTGCAGATCATCACCCCGAACGGCATCGGGTCCCGGGCGAACACCGGCAGCTCGATGCCGGCCCGGAACGCGGTCCGGTACCCGGGAAACACCTTGCGGTGGACGGCGACGAGCGTTCCCTCCTGCACGACGGCGGCGGAGCTGAACAGCGCCCCGGCGGGGTCCCGCTCGGTGAACCCGACGATCAGCGTCACCGACGTGCCCATCAGCGGCGCCAGCACCCCCGCCAGCTCGCCGCCCTCGACGGCGAGGGCGACGTCGGCCGGCGACTGGCCGTCGGACTCGTGGGCCAGCCCGCCCACGACCGCCTCCGGGCAGCACAGCACCTCGACCCCCTGGGCCTCGCAGACGGGGAGCTGCTCGGCGATCAGGCCGATCGCGTCGAACGACCCGAACGGCAGGTACGGCGCCTGGTAGGCGGCGATCTTCATCATCACGGAGCGGCGCGGCGGGCGAGGACGTTGAGCCGGACGAAGTCGGCCACCGGCGCGGGGAGGGCGGCGGCCACACCCGCGGCGGCCGCGACCCCACCGTCGTAGGGGGCGAGGGCGGAGTCGGCGAGGTAGGCCGCCAGCGCCTCTCGCGTCGGGAACGCGACCGGTTCGGGCTGGAGCCAGACCCAGACGTCAACGAAGCCGGCGGCGGCCAGCCGATCGATGGTGTCCGCCGCGGTGGCGTAGGTGTTGCGCCCCTCGACGGCGACACCCCTCGACGCCGCCGTTGCGAGCACGGCTCGGAGGCTGCCGTGGCCCCCGCACTGGGCAACCAGGGCGCCCCCCGGCCGGAGGGCGGCGAACACGTGGCCGAAGAGCCGGTCGTGGTCGAGCACCCAGTGGAAGGTGCTGGTCGAGACCACCGCGTCGGCGGGACCGTCGAGCGGCCACGCCTTGCCCAGGTCAGCCTGCCGCAGCACGACGCGCCCCCCGAACCGGGCCAGCCGGTCGCCGGCGGCGGCGAGCATGCTGGGCGAGGCGTCGAGCGCCACGACCGTGACGTCGGGGTGGCGCTCGAGGAGCAGCTCGGTGACGCGGCCCGATCCGCACCCGGCGTCGACCACGGTCGCCCCGGCGGCCACGTCGAGGCGGTGCAGCACCTCGGCCCCGGCGGCAGCCTGCGGATCGGCGGCCACGTCGTACGCTCCTCCGCTTCACGCCACGCCGCGATCTTGGACGAGTGCCTGCCCGGGGGCAACCGCCGTCATGGACCGCCCCGCCCCCACCGACGACCTCGCCGCCGCCCCGGTGGTGCTGTCGGCGACCCGTCTACCCTCGATGCATGGATGAGGTCGCCGCCGACGCCACGAGGCGCCCGCCTCGTCGCCGCCCGCAGCCGCCTCGGCTGACCGGCAGGGTCTCAGACGTGACGGGCTTGCCGGTGATCGACGCCGCCGAGCACCTGGCGTCGATCGACTGGGCGTCGCTGCCCGACCCCACGATCGACGACCCGGGCGGGATCGTCGCCGATGACGGCCGCCGGCTCATCGACGCTGACGAGATCATCGCCTGGTTCCGTGCCCAGCGATCTGCCCCCCTCACCCGATCTTGAGCCAATAGCGGCGGCCCTCGACCGCCACGACGTCGAGTGCCTACTGGTGGAGGCATGGCCGCACCACGGCTCGTCGTCCGGGAGCCGGCGCCCCCGCAGGTCAGCGGAGGACGTAGAGGGCGGGGCTGAGCTTGCCGAGCATCTGGTAGATGCCGAAGAGGCAGTTGCCGACCTCGACGTCGTAGGCGGCGGCGCCGATCCGCGCCCGGTAGTGCTCGGGCTGGCGCAGCAGGCGGGCGACGCGAAGCAGCTGCCGGCTCGTCGATTGCCCGCTGTGCTCCTCGGTGTGTTCCCGCCACTCGCTAGCCAGCTCGTCTCGGTGTTCGATGCCGAACCCGGCGTCGACCGCCGCCCGCTCGAAGGCGACCCGGTCGACGCTGGTCGGGACGGCCGCGGTGGCCCGGAACAGCCGCGCCGCCTCGCCCGGTTCGAGCAGGGACGTGGCGAAGACGTTGTAGACGAGGAGCGGCGCTCCGGGGCGCAGAACCCGGCGGCACTCGGCGAAGGCGACGGCGAGTGGCTCGACGTGCACGAGGACGTCGCGCGCCCACGCCAGGTCGAACGTCGCGTCAGCGAAGGGCAGGGCCTCGGCGACGCCCCGCGCCACGGGGTGGGGCGGTGCTCCGCCCCCGCGGCGACCCATGCGCGCCAGGTTCCCCTCGGCCGGCTCGACCCCGGTCACCCGGCACCCGAAGCGGGAGGAGACGGACGCGAGGTGGCGCCCATCGCGGCTCCCGACGTCGAGGGCGTGGGACGACGCGTCGAGGCCCCACTCGGCGGCCAGGTCGAAGAAGAGGGCGGGACCACGAGGGTCGAGGCTCTCGTCGAGGAGCGATTGGTGCTGCTCGTAGAACCGCTCGACCTCGTCGCTGTAGGAGGCGTCGACGATCTGGCGCCACGTCCGTCGCTCGCCCTCGGTCACACCCACGAGTCTCGCCGAGCCACGCACGGCACACCCACGACTTCCGGCTGCACCTTCCGTGGCCGAGACTCGCTGCTGCACCTTCCGCGGCCGAGACTCTCAGGGCCGCGCCCGCTCCCCACCCCTGCTCCGCCCCCGTGGTGCGGGCGACACCTGATCGTCACGTCGCGGGGAGCGACCCCTTGTCGTGGCCGCGGGGCGCTTCGGGTTCGTGGCCGACGCGAACCGTGTCCGGGGCGGACAGCAGGTAGCCCTGGCGACGGGCCGTCGCCAGGCCGGCGAGGCCGAGGAGCAGAGCACCGCCGACCTCCGCCAGCACCGCCACCCAGGTGAAGGCGTCGACCTCGCCACCGGGCAGCGGGTCGCTGAGAGCGCTCCACCGGGGAACCAGGTGCGAGAGGCTCACGCCCACGGCGATGGAGAACCCGGCCACGGCAGCAGCGAAGGGCGCCAGCGCGTGGCGGGTCGCGATGAGCGTCAGCACCACTGCGGCCAGCATGGCCACGGTGGTGCCGGCCCAGATCACGTGATCGGTCACGACGTCGATGCCGCGCCGGGCGTGATCGGCGTTGTGGACCAGGAAGCCTGCGGCGAAGACCGCCGCCGCCCCCCGGACGGCTCGGTCGTTGTCTGTCGCCATGGTTGCCTCCTGCCCTCGGAGCCGACTAGATAGATCGCTCTACTCAGACGATAGGTAGGATGGGCCGATGTCGCAACTCGGAGGATCCGCAGCCACCACGCCGACCCGTGAGCGCATCGTCGAAGCGGGCGCCGAGCTCTTCCTGCGCCAGGGCTACGTCGGCACGGGCATGAAGCAGATCGTCACCAACGCCAGCGCCCCGTTCGGCTCCGTGTACCACTTCTTCCCCGGCGGGAAGGAGCAGCTGGGCGCCGAGGTCGTCCGCTGGTCGGGCGCCGCCTACGCCCTGCTGGTCAAGGAGGCGATGGACGCCGAGCCCGACCTGGTCACGGCCGTCGAGGCCGCCTTCGTCGGCGCGGGCGAGGCGCTGCGGACGTCGGGCTACGCCGACGCCTGCCCCATCGCCACCGTGGCGCTGGAGGTGTCGAGCACGAGCGAACCGCTGCGCGTCGCCTGTGCCGAGGTCTTCGAGAGCTGGATCCAGGGCCTGGCCGACCGGTACCAGGCCGAGGGCCTCGGCGCCGAGGCCGCCCGGACCCTGGCCCAGGTCTTCCTGATGCTCCTCGAAGGGGCGTTCCTGTTCTGCCGCGCCGCCCGATCGCTGGAGGCCATGGATGCGGCCGGCGCCGCCGCCGTGGCCGCCACCCGGGCCGGTCTGGCGGCGGCGACGTCGTCCTGAGAGCTCGCGGGCATCACCGATGAGATCGGCGGCCCACTGCAGTCGTCACCCTGTACCGATCGACGAGACGAGGAGCACGACGACATGGCCGAGGTCGAGCCCGAGACCACCCTGGACGCCCGATACAGCAGCGAGGCGGCCACGGCCACCCCGTGGGCCGAGGGCCGGCGAGCGCTGGCCGAGGCCGGGGTGGGCTGGCTGTCGACGGTGCGCCCCGACGGGCGCCCGCACGTGACCCCGCTGCTCACGGTGTGGCTCGACGGTGCCCTGCACTTCACGACGGGCCCGGCCGAGCGCAAGGCCGGCAACCTCGAGCAGAACCCGCACCGCACCCTCACGACCGGGTGCAACGCCCTGGACGAGGGGTCCGGGGTGAAGTGCTCTGGGAGGCGGGCCAGCAGGGCGACGCACCCGCCGACGTCTCCGCCATCTGCCCTGCGCACCACGATCACCTCACCATGGTGTCCGGTCGAGCGATCCGTGTCACCCGGCTTGACCCACTCCTCCCTCTCCCCGCCCGAGGAATTGCGTACCTGACTCGCGCCCGGCTGACGTTCCGCACTTCTGGATGACGTTTTGGCCCCCCACTTTCTCTGGTCAGGGCCGTGTGCGGTCCGATGGCCTCGGCGGGGTTGGTTGACGGAGGAGGATCTCGCCGGCTGCTGCTGAGATGTTCTCCATCTCGGTGA
>NZ_DATLXO010000112.1:0-9561 GCF_035575815.1 Iamia sp. | reverse complement strand
CCACCCGTCACCGGTCTCGGCCTCGAGCCCGTAGGTCACCGACCCGCCCCGCACCGGATCACCCACCTCCTCCTCCTCACCCGCAGCGTCACTGCTGCCGGGCTTGTCGCCCCCACAGGCGCTGAGCACCAACACCAACGGGACGAACAGAGCGAAGAAGCGGACAGACCGCCGATGAGCATGCAACACGAGAGAGCCCCCTGTGGGTTCCTGGGTCGGCCCGACCGGTTGGTCGGGCCGGGGCCTTGATCATTGTGTGTGACCGACGTCATGGCCGCCTGTCGAGGCGGCAACCTAGGACCTCTTTGGCACCGCGTCAACAACCACCCCCCGAGTCCGGGCTCGAGCCCCACCGCTAGGGTTCGGGGGTGACCACAGGGGACGCGGAGGAGGCCATCGCCGTGGCCCGGCGGGCGATCCAGGAGGCGCCGACCGCGGCGGACCGGGCCCGGGCCCTCACCGCCCTCGCGTCGGGCCTGCGATCCGGTGGCCACGCCCTCGAAGGCGCCGAGACCGCAGGCCGGGCGGCCTCGAGCTTCCACGAGCGCGACGACGAGCTCGCGGCGGCGCGCGCCCAGCGCCTCGCCGCCGACTGCCTCGCCGACGCGGATCGCCACGAGGACGCCCTGGGTCTGCTCAAGCGAGCACGGCGGGTCTTCGTCGCCCACGATGTCACCGGCCCTGACGCCGCCGGCACCGAGGTCGCCGCCGCTCGCAGTCTGCGGGCCCTGGGCCACGCCTCGGCGTCGAGCCAGGCGCTGCACCGGGCCGAGCGCGCGTTCACCGCGGCGGGGATGCCGGTGCGCGCCGCGGTCTGCCGTCTCGACCGGGCCGTGCTGCTCCACGACGACGGCGACGTCGCCGACGCCATCGCCCTGCTGGTCGAGGCGCACCGCACGTTCACGACCCACCGTCGCCCGGACCTGGCGGCGGTGGGGGACTTCGACCTCGGCGTCGCCCTGCTCGACGACGGGCAGGCCGAGGACGCCATCGAGCGCTTCGTGCGCGCCCGGGGGATCTTCTCCTCGCTCGACCGCCGGGCCGACGAGGCGGCGTGCGACCTCAACATGGGAGTCGCCCTCCACGCCCTGGGCCGCACCGACGAGGCCCGCCACGCCCTGCGCCGGGCCCGCACCGCGTTCCGTGACCTCGGGCGCGACCGGGACGCCGAGCAGGCCGAGCACGACCTCGACGTCCTCGACGGCCTCGTCGACCCCGACACCGCCGAGCTGTCGGTGCTGCGCATCCTCGGTGAGGTGCCCGGCGACGTGAAGGACCTCGCGGCCCGCCTCGACGAGGAGACCGTGGATGTGTCGGACTCGGGCCCGCCGCCGCCCCCGTCCCGTCCTCGCGACTGAGGCTCCTGGCCGGGGCGGCGTGAACGTACCCTGGCGGCCGTGACCCCTCCTGCGCCCTCCCCGCTCGACCCCGACCGCGTCACCGTCACGGTGACGAACGGCGTCGCGGACGTCCGTCTCGCCCGCCCGGACAAGGTGAACGCGCTCGACGGGCGCATGTTCTCCTCGATCGTCGCCGCCGGCGACATGGTCGGCACGGACGCTTCGGTGCGGGTCGTCGTGCTCTCGGGTGAGGGACGGTCGTTCTGCGCCGGGCTCGACCTGGCGTCGTTCAGCGCCATGGCCGGGGCCGGCGACGGTGACGGTCACGGCGACGAGAGCGTGGCCAGCTCGGTGTCGGGGACCCGGTCGATCGTCGATCGCCTGCCCGGGCGGCCCTCGAACCTGTTCCAGGAGGTGGCCAACGTGTGGCAGGCACTCCGCCAGCCCGTCATCGCCGCGCTCCACGGCCACGTGCTGGGCGGAGGCCTCCAGATCGCCCTCGGCGCAGACATCCGGGTCGCCGCCCCTGACGCCACCTTGTCGGTGATGGAGGTCCGCTGGGGGCTCCTGCCCGACATGACCGGGCCTCAGGCCCTCGTGCGCCTCGTCGGCCTCGACGTGGCCAAGGAGCTGGTGTTCACCGCCCGCCGGCTGTCGGGGGTCGACGCCCTCGCCCTGGGCCTGGTCACCCGAGTGGCCGACGACCCGCGTGAGACAGCCTTCGCCCTGGCCACGGAGATCGCGAACCGGAACCCCGAGGCGGTCCAGGGGGCCAAGGCCCTCCTGAACGCGGCGGGCACCCGGCCGCTCGAGGAGTCCCTGGTCGACGAGTCGGTGCGCATGGAGCGGCTGATGGGCAGCCCCAACCAGGTCGAGGCGGTGACGGCCGAGCTCGAGGGCCGGGCGCCGGTCTTCACCGACGGTGCCTGACCCGCCGCCGCTCGCGCCGGCTCTGCGGCGGGCTCTGGTCGAGGTCGTGGGCCCCGACCACCTGCTCACCGACCCGGCGGTCACCGCCGGCCACGCCATCGACTGGACGGGTCGGTTCCGGGGCGCCACCCCGGGGGTGATCCGCCCCGGCTCGGTCGACGAGGTCGCCGCCGTCATCGGCGTCTGCGCCGCCGAGGGCGTGGCCGTCGTCGCCCAAGGCGGCAACACCGGCCTGGTCGGGGGGTCTGTCCCGCTCGCCGGCGAGGTGGTCCTCACCACGGCGCGGTTGACGACCATCGCGGAGGTCGACGCCGACGCCGGGCGCCTCACCGCCGGGGCGGGGGCCACCATCGCCGCCGTGCACGCCGCGGCGGTATCCGCGGGCTGGGCCTACGGCGTCGATTGGGCAGCGCGCGACACCGCCACGGTGGGCGGGTCGGTGGCGACCAACGCCGGGGGCCTGCGCGTCGTGCGCCACGGCTCCACCCGGGCCCAGCTGCTCGGGGTCGAGGCGGTGCTCGGCACCGGCGCGGTGCTGCGTGACCTGGGTCGCCTGGAGAAGGACGCAACCGGCTACGACCTCTCTGGGCTGCTGTGCGGCAGCGAGGGCACCCTCGGCGTGGTGACCGCAGCCCGGCTCCGCCTCGTGCCGGACCCACCGGAGCGGGCCACCGCCGCGCTGGGGTTTGCGTCCTTCGCGGCGGCGGTGGTGGCGGTGGGCCAGATGCGCAGGACCCTGCCCGGGTTGGAGGCGGCCGAGGCCTACCGGGCCGCCGAGGCCGAGCTCGTCGCCGGCCACCTGGGGCGGGCGCCGGCGCTGCGGCCACCGCCGCCGGTCACGGTGGTCGTCGAGTGCGCCGGGACGGGCGACCAGATCGAGACGCTCGGTGCCGCGGTGGCTGCGCTCGACGGCGTGCTCGGCGCCGTCGTGGCCGACGAGGGCCCGCGACGAACCGCGCTGTGGCGCCACCGGGAGGCTCTGACCGAGGCCGTCGCCACCCTCGGTCCCCACCACAAGCTGGACGTCTCGCTGCCGGCGGACGCTCTCGCCGCCTTCGCCGAGGAGGTGCCGGCCCGGGTCACCGAGGCCGCTCCCGGCGCTCGGACCTGGCTCTTCGGGCACCTCGGTGACGGCAACCTCCACGTCAACGTCACCGGCGTGGCGCCCGATGACCAGGCCGTCGACGACGCCGTCCTCGGCCTCGTCCTCGCCCGCCACGGCAGCATCAGCGCCGAGCACGGCGTCGGGACGGCCAAGCGTCGGTGGGTCGCCCGCCAGCGCGGCGACGTGACGGTCGCCGCCATGCGGGCCGTCAAGACCGCGCTCGACCCCGCCGGGATCCTCAACCCCCACGTGCTCTTCGGTGACGGAGACTGACATAGAAACGTCGGGTGCCGGTCACACGACCCCGGTACCCTTGACCAACTGCCCCCGGCGCCGGGAGCGGCCCCCTTGCCCATGGCCACCGCTGTCCTCGCCTTCACCGCCCTCGCCTGTGGCCTGGCCACCCTGGTGTGGGCCCGCTCGGCGCGCCGCCTCGAGCGCGTGTACCGGCGGGTCGTGGCCGATCGGGGCGAGGGGTCCGACGCCGCCCTGCTCGCCCGCTCGGCGTTCCGCAAGGACGTGCACACCACCACGCTCTACGCCGTGCTCTGCGGCGCCTGCGCCGCCCTCGCCCTCTCCCAGACCGCCCGCGTCGAGCTCATCTTCGGGCTGATCCTCGTGCCCGTGGCCGTCTCGGTGCTCTCGGCCCGGGACTTCGTTCGCGAGTCGCGGCTGGCCGACGATCGCTACGACATCGAGCGCCGGGCCGAGGAGGTCCTCACCCAGGACCAGCTCGCCCCGCAGCGCTGGGCGGCCCGCCTCGCTCCCGAGGTGCTGCCGGACCTGCCGGGCTTCGACATCGGCCGGGTCTACAAGGCCGGCACCGGGCTCATGGCCGGGGACTTCTTCGACGTCTATGACCTCGACCGGGGCCGGGTCGCGGCGGTCATCGGCGACGTCACCGGCCACGGCATCGAGCCGTCGATCACCGCCCTGCAGGCCAAGTACCTGCTGCGGGTGTTCCTGCGCCAGTACCGCGACCCGGGCCAGGCCCTCGAGGAGCTGAACGACCGCATGTCGGCGCTCGAGCGACTCGAGGAGTTCATCTCGCTCTGCGTCGTCGTGTTCGACACCGAGGCCGGCACCCTGCGCTGGGCCTCGGCCGGACACCCGACGGCCTGGCTCTGGCACGACCGCGAGGTCGTGCCCCTGCGCCACACCGGCCCACTGCTGATGCTCGACCCGCAGGGCGCCTTCACGAGCCGCGAGCTGCCCCTCGGCCACGGCGACCTGCTGTTGATGTACACCGACGGGCTGGCCGAGGCCCGCAACGGCGACGACTTCTTCGGCGAGGAGCGCATCGGCAACATGTTGCGCCGCGACCCCGGCGTGGCCCCCGACGTGCTGTGCAAGTCACTGCTCGAAGCGGCCAAGGACTTCGCCACCGTGCCGGTCACCGACGACACGGCCATCCTGGCCCTCCGCCGGCTGTAGCTGCACCCGTGCGCCCCGCTCACCCGGTTCCGCCGTCGTCGGACCCGCACGAGGCCCCGGCCGGCAATGCCCGGGCGGTGGTGGGTTTGCTCCTCAGCCTGGCCGCGCTCGGCGTGGTGGTCGTCGCCACGATGACCGTCATCGAGGCGAACCAGCCCGACGACAGCTGCGACGGGGGCCGGTGCGGCCACGGCTACGTGGCCATCTTCACCGTGCTGCTCGCGATCCCAGCGTCGACCCTGCTGGCCGCGGTGGGAGCGTCGATGTCGCAGGCGGGCCTCTCCCGGGCTGCCGTGGTGGGCCGCGGCCGGCTCCCGGCGCTGGTCGGCTTGATCATCTCGTCCGCCCTGCTGCTCGTCGCTCTTGCGATCGTCGTCGTCCTGGTCGTGGCCAGGCTCCGCTGACCGAGGCCGATCCGTGCGCGGCCCGAGGGTCGGCTCGTCCGCCGCCCGTGCCGGGGCGAGGCTCCTTCCGCCCGCGGGACACGCCGTAGGCTCCGGCCGTGGTCAACCCGCACGAGCTGTTCACCGACTCCGCCGATGACGCATCGCCCTCGGCTCGGGTGGCGGCCGCAGCCGAGCGGGCGCGGGCGGGGAACCTGGCCAAGGACGGCGACAAGCTCGAGCGCCAGGGCAAGCTCTTCGTCCGCGACCGCCTCGACCTGCTGCTCGATGCCGGCACCTTCGTCGAGGACGCGCTGCTGGCCAACACCGCGGCGGCCGACCTCCCCGCCGACGGCGTGGTCACCGGCACCGGGCGCATCGACGGTCGCCCGGTGTGCGTCGTGGCCAACGATCCCACCGTGAAGGCCGGGTCGTGGGGGGCCCGCACGGTCGAGAAGATCGTCCGGGCCACCGAGCTGGCGCTCCGCGAGGAGCTTCCCATCTTCTGGCTAGTCGACTCGGCCGGGGCCCGCATCACCGACCAGGTGCAGCTGTTCCCGGGTCGCCGCGGCGCCGGACGGATCTTCTACAACCAGATCAAGCTGTCCGGCCGGGTGCCGCAGATCTGCTGCCTCTTCGGTCCCTCGGCGGCCGGCGGCGCCTACATCCCGAGCTTCTGTGACATCGTCATCATGGTCGAGGGCAACGCCTCGATGTACCTGGGCTCGCCCCGGATGGCCGAGATGGTGATCGGCGAGCGAGCGACGCTCGAGGAGACCGGGGGCGCCCGCATGCACGCGACGGTCTCGGGCTGCGGCGACAACCTGGCTGTCGACGATGCCGATGCCATCGACCAGGCCCGGGCCTGGTTCACCTACTTCCCGGCGTCGTGGCGGGATCCGCCGCCGCACTACGCCCCGGCGCCGCCCGCGGGGGTGTTCACGACAGGCGTCGTGCCCGATGACGACAAGGCCGGCTACGACGTCCACGCAGTGATCGAGGGGCTCGTCGACGCCGAGAGCTTCTTCGAGCAGAAGCCCCTCTTCGCCCCCGAGCTGGTGGTGGGCCTCGGCCGCCTCGACGGTCGGCCCGTCGGCGTGGTGGCCAACAACCCGGCCCAGAAGGGTGGGGTGCTCTTCGTCGACTCGGCCGACAAGGCGGCCCGCTTCGTGTGGTGCTGCGACGCGTTCAACATCCCCCTCGTGTTCCTCACCGACGTGCCCGGCTTCATGATCGGCACCCAGGTCGAGGCCCAGGGCATCATCCGCCACGGCGCCAAGATGGTCACCGCCATCGCCGAGGCCACCGTCGCCAAGGTGTGCGTGGTGCTCCGCAAGGCCTACGGCGCCGGCCTCTACGCCATGTCCGGGCCCGCCTTCGAGCCTGAGGCCACCCTCGCCCTGCCCACCGCGAAGATCGCGGTGATGGGCCCCGAGGCCGCGGTGAACGCCGTGTTCGCCAACACGATCGAGGCCATCTCCGACCCGGCCGAGCGCGACGCCTTCGTCGCCGAGCAGCGCGCGATCTACGAGGCCGATGTGGACCTGCTGCGCCTCGCCTCGGAGCTGGTGGTCGATGCCGTGATCGAGCCCGAGGCGCTCCGCAACGAGCTGATCCGACGTCTCGAGCGGGCCGAGCGCAAGGACCGGCACTTCTCGGACCGCCGCCACGGCGTCCCGCCGGTGTGAGCGCTGTGACCCCCCTCCCCGCCGCGGTCGACATCCGCGACGTGGGCCCCCGTGACGGGCTGCAGCCCGAGCCGCCGGTGGCGGTGGTCGATCGGGTGCGCCTGGTCCACGCCCTCGCCGCCGCCGGTGTGGCGCGCATCGAGGTGGCGGCCTTCGTCTCACCCGCTGCGGTGCCGGCCATGGCGCGCGCCGCCGAGGTGGTGGCCGCCATCGAGCGCCGACCCGGCATCTCCTACGGCGCCCTCGTCCCCAACGCCCGGGGGGCAGAGATGGCCGTCGACGCCGGCGTCGATGAGATCACCGTCACCATCTCGGCCTCGGAGGCCTACAACCAGCGCAACGTGAAGATGAGCACCGATGATTCGCTCGCGGCCATTCGACAGATCGTGCGCCGCGCCGCCCGCGGCGGATCGGGCGCCGGGGTGCCGGTCGACGCCGTGGTCTCCTGCGCCTTCGGGTCCCCGTACGAGGGCGAGATCGCGCCCGCTGAGGTGGCCGACCTGGCCTGTCGCATCGGCGAGCTCGGGGTCGCGGCGCTGACCTACGCGGACACCACCGGCATGGCCACCCCCCGGCGGATCACCGACCTGGTGGACGCCCTCGGCGGGGTCACCGAGGGCATCGGTCTGCACCTCCACGACACCCGGGGCACGGCGCTGGTCAACGCCTACGCCGCGCTGGGGCTCGGTGTCACCCGCTTCGACACGGCCGTCGGGGGCCTCGGCGGGTCACCGTTCGCCCACGGCGCCGGAGGCAACCTGGCCACCGAGGAGCTCGTCGCCCTGCTCGACGACCTCGACGTCGCCACCGGCATCGACATCGACGCCCTCGTCTCCGCCGCCCTGCTCGTCGAAGACCTGGTGGGACGTCCGGTGCCGAGCGGCGTCGCCCACGCCGGGCCCCGCACCCGCCGCTCATCCACGTCCTGACCGCGGCCCGTCGCTTCGCTCGGTCGCCACGAGGTGGGGCAGGGTGTCGCCGTGCCGTGGTGTGACGGGTGTGATCGCTTCTACAACCCCAGGTCGCTCGCGCCCGACGGCACCTGCCAGCAGTGCGGCGCCTTCATCGCCAGCCCCGACGACGAGCCCGACGACGGCGACCCGGGGCGGGCCCCGTGGCACTTCTACCTGCTGGTCGTCGGGGTGGTGGTCTACCTCGGCTGGCGCCTGATCCAGGGCATCGCCTGGGTGGCGGTCCGCCTCTGACGGTCAGCGGCGGGTCCCCGGAGCCGATCTTGTGCCCGCTCACAACGGTCGGCGTCTCATGTCGGCGCAAGGACCGATGCGGCGGGGCAGGGGCGTACCCTCGGGATCAGTGACGCTGTTCGACGACCTGGCTCCCGTCCTATCGGTGGCCGACCTATCTCGCGCCCTGGCGCACTACGAGCGCCTCGGCTTCACCGTCGAGGCCTACGACGGGGCGCCCTACGGCTACGTCCGCCGGGGTGACGTCTGGATGCACCTGACCCAGGTGGACGACCACACCCCGGTCCAGGGGGGTGCGGTCTATCTCTACGTAGGGGATGCCGACGCGCTCCACGCCGAGTGGGCCGAGGCCGACGTCGAGGGCCGCCTCGGCGCACCTCAGGACATGCCATACGGGTTGCGGGAAGGCTTCCACGTCGATCCGGACGGCACCCTCCTGCGGTTCGGCTCGTGGTTGCCTGGCCACGGGCCCGGCACCCGGGCCCGCTGACCGATCAGGTTCGATGGGCCGCCGGTCGGCGCGGAAGGTGGCGCGGTGGCGCAGCTTGGTTAGCGCGCTTGACTGGGGGTCAAGAGGTCGGGAGCTCGAATCTCCCCAGCCCGACACAAGAAACCGCAGGTCAGGAACCCCTCTCCAGAGGCGCCCCTCCTGCTGCTCGGTTCCGCACACGGATCTGACGGTCGGCCCCTACTCGTCGTCCTCGACCTCGACGTCGGCGTCGTCGCCGTCTTCGACGCTGACGTCGGGCGCCTCGACATCGACGTCGGTGTCGGAGTCGACATCAGCGTCTCCGCCGAGGACGAAGAACGCGATGACCGCGATGGCAACGATGGCCAGCACCGCCAGCAAGATCCACAAGCCCTTCTTGCTCTTGCCGCCATTCCTGTCGGTGTTGTCCCTGCTCGGACCTTCCATCCTCGCTGCCATCAAAGACTCCTTCTGGTGGTCGACGCCCGTTCGTTCGAGGTCCTTCCCCTCGGACCGCCCTCCAATCGGACCGACCCGGCCCCCAAACGGGTGATCGCCCAACGGTCCGATCGGCCGGCTCCGCCGTGGACCGAGCAGCCCACGCTGTAGCCAAGCGGGCTCGTCGGCACCATCGACGAGAACGACGACGAGGTGCGGCCGTCATCCCTGAGCTCGTCCCGTCGGAGACGAGGCGGCCCTGAGCGAGAGCGACTTGCCCCCACGTTGCCCAGGACAGACATTGCCAGGGCGGTCGGCCCCTTCGGCCTCGAGCAGACGTCGAGCTCGCCGGAGAGCGGTCGTCGTATCGGTGGCCGCCCGCCACGGCGGGACCCTCGGCGAGGGCTCAGGCCGCGACGGCGCGGGCAGCAACCGGGCGGTCCGGTTCCCGGCCCACTCCGCGGCCACCGACGCCCCCCGGGCCGTGATCCGCGTCGTGCCCGAAGGGCCCGACGCCCTCGATCCTGGCACCGGTCGCTTCGAGTTCGGCGCCGACGTGGTGCTTGACG
>NZ_DATLXO010000111.1:0-3703 GCF_035575815.1 Iamia sp. | reverse complement strand
TGGGCAGGTCCGCCAACGGCACCCGTCGGCGGCCCTTCAACGAGGCCCGGGCCCCGCACGCCCCGCAGCCCACAGCACGCTCGGTCGTCTCGACCGCCACGTGCACCCGGCCATCGGCGCCCCGGGCGACCTCCAAGATCGCCACCCGATCCAGGCCTACCAACAGCTCGCACCAACGCGTACGGTCCAACCCCATCGGGGGTCTCCTCCAAGTTCGAGTCCAGAACAACCCGAACGATGGTCGAGACCCCCGACCCAACCGCGGACCCCCCTCTCAACCGCTCACACCCCCCTCATCCGCGAAGCGCCGGGTTGTCTACCGGCGCTGAGGGGACGCCGAGCGGACGACTTGGCTCGGCGTACGTTGAAGAGTTTCAGCCCCATACGCAAAGATTCCACGTTGAGAACGTCGACGGCGAAGTTGTAGCCGAAGCTCTCGTCGACATGCTATCTATGACCCGCGGCGGGCGAGGCCTGGAGGTGCGCGGCATCGAGCAAGGCGATGCGTTCGAGGTGACTGAGCGAATAGTCGTAGACGACAATGATCCAAACGGCGGCCACTTCGGTCTCAACATTCAGTACCGCGGGCTGGCCGGCAAGCGTGCTGCAGATGTGCTGGACGGCATGCGCTTCATCAGGGCACTCGCTGAGCACAACAACATCGTGGTTCGCCCCGAATTCGGCCCACAGGAGGTTGCGCGTGGGCCAGCAGCTGGTCAGCAATGGGAAGGCGTCGTGCCCATGGCTCAACTAGTCGAGAACTTGGCAGTGCTTCAGCGACGGACGATGCTACCGATCGTCGTCCCTCAAGTGGTACCTCCGGAGGAATACGCGCAGATTGCTGTCGCAGCTCACCTCATTGAGGGCGGCGAGACAGACGGGAACTGGAGCGATGCATCCGTTGAGCCCGTCGACGTCGAAGAGGCCCGCGAGTGGATAAAAGGCGCTGGAGACGAGGGAGGCCCACTGGCGCTGCCTGGGAGCCTCGACATCAGCATTGCTGGGACGACCTACCACTTGGGTGAGTACCACACAATCCTCGAATCGGCGAAGGTGGTCGACGAGTCTGAGGGGACCTTGTCGCTCGCGCCTGGCTCGAGTAGCCGATGGGTCCGTAGGTTTGGGCCTCCGCCCGAGTCACCCCAGGATCAGGCCTAGTTGCCGATCGCGGGCCATTCTGGACTGGCCCCACCGGGAACTCGGAGCCGCCTAGTAAAGCGGACCGGCTAGGGCCGGGGGAGGCTTCGCCAGTCCGAGAGGTGCGGTTGAGGCACGTCACCGGGCTGGCCTGGTCGCAGACCCTGGGCAGGGCACGGACGGTCCGGTCGAGGACTCGGTCGCGGGTGACCCCATGGACCCGGCGCCGACGCCTCGACCTCATGGTGGCGAGCGGTGACGAGACACGCCACGCGCCGACCTCGGTCGCACGCCAGTCCACGTCGTCGCCCAAGATCGGAGGCACTCGGCGTGTAGCCCGGTCCCTCCGGGCCAGGTTGAGGCGACCTGGGGCCCGCGGAGGCGTCGACGACGTCGTCGCCGCGCTCGGCTTCATCGACGACCTGGTCGATGAGGTCGTCGATGATGGGCGTGCCGGACTTGACGGTCAGCTCGTCACCCTCGTCGACGGCGACGACCACATCTTGCCCTCATAGGCTGGCGGTGTGGCGTGGCCGACGCTGATCACCGAGCGCCTCGTGCTCCGCCCGCTGTCGTTCGGGAACCTCGACGATCTCGCCGCGCTTCACGCGCAGGAGTCCTTCTGGTGGTACCCGTTCGGTCGCGGCTGGTCGAGGAGCGAGACCAAGGCGTTCTTGGAGCGCACAATCGAGGACTATCGGGACCCAGGCATCTCCGTATCGGCGGTCGTCGTCGCCGAGACGGGGGAGCTCGCGGGCTGGGCGGGCTTGTCGATCCCGACCTTCCTTCCCGAGATCCTTCCAGCGGTCGAGGTCGGCTGGCGACTCGGTGAGCTGCATCGAGGTCACGGGTTCGCGACAGAGGCTGGGGTGGCGTGGCTGCGCCATGGGTTCGAGGAGCTCGGCCTCGAATCGATCGTGAGCATCTACGAGCCGGAGAACCTCGCCTCGGGCGCCGTGATGCGGCGCCTCGGGTTCATGCTCGAACGGGAGACCACACACCCCACCCTCCGCGTCCGCATCCACGTCCTGTCGCTGACGCGGGCCCGATGGGGCCCAACTTGACCGGCTGGCGCGCTCGGCGGGCGGACACCCTGCGCGATACGACTCGTAGACTCAGACGTATGACGACGCCAGTGCCCACCTGATTCAGCGATGACGAGCTCCAGTTGATCGAGGCGCTGGTCGCCGAAGGACGGCGTCCAGCGCCCCCGATGTGCCTGCTTCAGTCGCGATGGAGAACGTCGCGGAGCCGGCGGTAGTAGACACACGGGCCGGCTCCGATCAGGAGTGATCGGTGACGTGCACGACGCCGAGCTATCCGGCATTCCGTGCGGACGTCTCGGAGGCACCGGTACGGTCCCCGGTATGCGGCACCTAGTGGCGATCACAGGTCCCATCGGCTCCGGGAAGAGCACCGTGGCCGAACTACTCGCTCGGCGCCTCTGGGCAGCCGGCATGACGGTCGCTCTTGCAGACCTTGATGATCTCGCATTCGCTCAGCGGGCAGAACTCGACCTCGCGGAGTTCTGGCGCAGGGCGGGGGTCGCACACAGCGGCCTCGTCCGAGGCTGGGCGAGTTCAACCGGTCAACGCGACGCGGCGGAAGTGTAGTGGTCGTGGGCGGTGGCCCAGTTGAGGCTGCGTCGGGGCATGGTGTTGATGCGGTGCTCGATGCCACGGAGGTCTGCGTCGGTGAAGGCCCCGAGGTTGGTGCCCTTGCCGACGTAGCGGCGGATGAGGCCGTTGCCGTTCTCGTTGGTGGGGCGCTGCCACGGCGAGTGCGGCTCGGCGAAGTAGACGTCGATGCCGGTCGCAGCGGTGAGCAGATCGTGGGCGGCCATCTCCCGGCCCTGGTCCCAGGTGAGGCTCAACTGGAGCTTGACCGGCATCCGGTCGACGACCTCGATCAACGCCCCAAGGACCGCGTCGGCGCCGTGGCCCTCGGGGAGATCGGCGAGCCACAGGTACCGGCTGGCCCGGTCGAACACCGTGACGATCGCGGACCGGTTGAACGCCCCGATGATCAAGTCGCCCTCGAGGTGGCCGACCACATCGCGACCGTTGGCCTCGGCGGGTCGGGTGCCGATCAGGTTGAACTCCCCCAACGGTCCGTTGCCCTTCGATGCGTCCTGACCAGGGGCGGGGCGGTGCTTGCGGCACCGGCGCCGCCGGTGCAACCCGGCGTGGAGGCCCTTGGGCAGGCCTCGGCGCCCTTGGGCGTGGATCGCGGCGTAGATCGTCTCATGGGACACCGTTGCGCCGCCGAGGCCGGGGTAGAGGCCCCGGTCCAGCTCGACTGCGATGGTCATCGGCGAGTCCTTCGCCCGCAACCTCGCCTCGACATGCGCGGCCAACACCGGGTCCCCTTCGAGGCGGGTCGCCTTCGGCCGGCACAGCTGCTCATCAGCCCGCTCCTGGGCCGAGGCGGCCCGATACGCCCCGCGGCCCCCGTTGCGGGCCACCTCCTCGCTGATCGTGCACCGGTGCCGGCCGAGGCGGACCGCGACCACCGTCAGCGGCTCACCGCGTTCGATCCCGGCGCGGATCTCCTCGCGCTCGGACAA